>DASTOZ010000266.1:0-4024 GCA_035762365.1 Pyrinomonadaceae bacterium
CACGAAAGGAGCTCACCTTGAGCAACACAGACCTCGTTCCAAACGAGAGAATCGAAAAGGCGATTTACCTGATTCGCGGTGAAAAGGTGATGCTGGATCGCGATCTGGCAGTCCTCTATGGAGTCGAGACTAAGACTCTCAACCAAGCCGTAAAAAGAAACTTACAGCGATTTCCGCCGGATTTCATGTTTCAAATTACTCAGGATGAAGCCGACGCTTTGACGTGTCAAATTGTAACGTCAAACAAGGGGCGTGGTGGCAGACGGTACTTGCCGTACGTCTTCACTGAGCCGGGTGTCGCAATGCTTTCGAGTGTGTTAAGTAGCGAGCGCGCGATAGCTGTCAATATCGAAATCATCCGCGCCTTTATAAAACTCCGACAGCTGCTTGCGTCTAACACAGAGCTCGCTCGCCGGCTGCATGAACTCGAAAGCAAGTACGACAAACAATTCAAAATTGTGTTCGATGCGATTCGACACTTAATGTCGAAACCCATTAGAGACCGCAAGGGGATTGGTTTCGTTCGTAATCGTGAGAGTTGAGGAGCCAAATTGGAACCTCAAACAGCGACGTGGCGGACGACGACTCCGGCGCAAGTGCATATTTTGGAACGATGCCGGGCCGCTGGGAAACTGTCACGACACCTCAACATGTTTGAGGTCACAATTTGTGACCTCAAAGATCACGCGGATTCTCTTGCCACCACTCCGTCCGCCGCGGTGTTATCCAAGCGAACCACTTTCTTTGGCGAACCAAGCCAGGACAAACGTAAAGACCCTCCGGAGGACCGCGACGATGCAAACGTTCCTACAGGACTTGAAATACGCGCTGCGGATGCTGAAAAAGAACCCCGCCTTTACTGCTGTCGCAATTCTGACGCTCGCTGTCGGTATCGGCGCGAACTCGGCCATCTTCAGCGTCGTCAACTCCGTCCTGTTACGACCCCTGCCTTACCGCCAACCCGATCAACTCGTCCGCGTCTACAGCGAGTTCCCGACGATGCAGCTCCACAAGTTCTGGCTCTCGGCGCCCGAACTGCTCGACATCCAGCGCGAAGCAAAGTCGTGGGAAGCAATCGGCGCGTGGGCGCCCGGCGGTCAGAACGTCGGTACTGAAAGTGAACCGCTTCGAGTCACCTCTGCCGGTATCACTCGCAGCCTGATCGACGCGCTCGGAGTGCAACCGGAACGCGGGCGCAACTTCGCCGAAGAGGAAGATCGCAACGGTGGACCAAGAGTCGCGATCATCTCGCACGGTCTGTGGCAAAAAGGTTTCGGCGGCGCGAGCGACATCATCGGCAAACAGATTCAAGTCAACTCCGCCTCGACCACCGTCGTCGGTGTGATGCCCGCCAGTTTTGCATTCCCTCCCGGCAGCAACGACCAGGTCGAACTGCTGCTACCGTTTCAATTCGATCCGGCGAACCCGGGCAGTCGTGGTGGACACTTCCTGTCTGTCATCGGAAGGTTGAAACCCGGTGTGACTGCGGCGCAGGCGCAAAGTGAAATGACGAGCTTGATGGCGGGCTGGAAGGGTGAAAATCGTGCGCAGCATTTACTCAACCCGGACAATCACCCGGTGATCATGGTGGGTCTTCACGAGGACGTCGTCGGCTCTGCTCGCAAAGCCGTGTGGTTGCTCATGGCCGCGGTTGGTTTCGTGCTGCTCATCGCCTGTGTGAACGTCGCGAACCTCCTACTGGCTCGTGCTGAATCACGTCATCGCGAGTTTGCGGTCCGCCTCGCGCTGGGCGCTGGTCTCAAACGAATGGTCCGGCAATTCGTCGCCGAAGGCTTCGTGCTGGTTTTTATCGCTTCGGTTCTCGGAGTAGCACTGGCATTCGCGGGTTTGAAGGTGCTGCTGATGTTTGCGCCTGACAGCGTGCCGCGCACCGAGGAGATCAGCGTTGGTCTTCCGGTACTCGGGTTTACGATCGCGGTCGCCGTCGTTGCTGTTTTTCTTTTTGGTCTCGCGCCATTGGCCCAAATCAGCGAACGTAACCTCGCAAACTGGATTCGCGGCGCCGGGCAGCGCTCAATTCGCGGAGGCGGTCAGGCTCTTCGCAAAGGACTCGTAATTACTGAGATCGCTCTCGCAGTGATCCTGGTCATTGGTTCAGGGTTGATGATTCGTGCCTTTTGGAAGTTGCAACAAGTCAAGACGGGTTTTGATCCGGCAGGTGTCGTCAGTTTCAGCCTGAATCTTCCGGCTGTTAAATACAACAACGACCAGCGCCTCCAGTTTGTAAACGCGCTTGAGCAGAAACTGAGCACGCTGCCCGGTGTGGCCGCGGTGTCCGTGGCGAGTGGACTACCTCCGCTACGCCGCATCAACGCCAACGACACTGAGATCGAAGGCTACCAGCCAACACCCGATGGTCCGGCGCAAAACGTCGACTACTGGAACATCGTTGGGAACGACTACTTCAAGACGATGAAGATTCGCGTCCTGGAGGGGCGCACCTTTGAACGGCAGGACGAAAACCCAAACTCGATGCCGGTTGTAATCGTGAACCAGGCGCTCGCGAAGAGATTTTGGACAGGCAGTCCGCTTGGCCGGCGAGTAAATCCGGCATTCGCCGATCCGAAGGTCTGGTGCACGATCGTCGGCGTTGTTGAAGACACGAAGAACGCCGGTATGGATAAGCCCGCCGGTCCCGAGCTCTACTTTCAGGTACGACAAGTCGCGAACCAGTTTCTTGGGTCGAACGTGAGTTTCGTCGTTCGCGCTGCCAATGATTCCGCGTCGCTCGAAGGCTCGATTCGCGGTGCGGTCCGTGAATTGGATTCGACGCTGCCGGTCTACAATCTGCGGTCGTTGAACGAGTTGGTGTCGCGATCAATGGTCCAACCACGGTTCCTCGCACTGCTGCTCGCGACATTCTCCGGTATCGCGTTGTTTCTGGCGGCGATTGGTATCTACGGCGTGATGGCTTATTCAGTGGCGCAGCGCACGCAGGAGATAGGAGTGCGAATGGCGCTGGGTGCGCGACCGCTCCACGTCTTGCGACTGGTCGCCGGTCAGAGCCTGAGCATGTTGCTGATCGGCACGGTCATCGGCCTGGCAGGCGCGTTTGCGCTGACGCGATTGATGCGCACGCTGTTGTTCGAAATAACGGCTACTGACCCGCTGACGTATGTAAGTGTGATTGGGTTACTTACGGTCGTGGCATTGATCGCGTGCTACGTTCCGGCGCGTCGCGCGGCGAAGGTGGATCCATTGATTGCGCTGCGATACGAATAGACACGGGACCAGGCTTTGACTCATGGTCTGAAATCCCACCTACTGACGTGAGTGGGATTTGCAGACTTTTAGGGCAAGGCCAAAGGACTACGGTTTAAAGCCTACGCTCTCCCAGAGTTTGGCAGTGTCGAAGAGTCGTCCCTGTGTGACTACAAACCTGATCTTCCGAATGTTGCTGATGTCCTCGAGTGGATTTGCATCGAGGATGATGAGGTCCGCGCGTTTGCCGCTTTCGATTGTGCCGACTTCCTGATCGACCTTCATCACTCGCGCGGGCACGATGGTCGCCGCCTGTATTGCTTCCAGCGGCGTGAACCCTGCTTTGACGTACAACTCGAGTTCTCGATGCAGCGTATGGCCGGGTACGCCGACGTCGGTACCCGCAACGATCGGCACACCCGTTTTATGTAAAGCTCCAGTGACCTTCAACACGACGTCGAGCACCATACGCAACGTTTCAGCCCACTCGGCTGATTTGCCCTTCTTATTTATCTGCACCGTCAATTCCGAGGGGACTTTTGCGGCGCCGGGCTCGAAACTTTCAACCGGAACGTTCATCGGTCGAAGCATCAACTCCAGCACGGCGTCCGTCGCATCAACGCTAGTGCCGTGGTCCTTGAAAAACTTCAACGCGTTAACCGAGTTGGGCGCATTCAAATTGATCGAATCCTCGAGACTGTTTCGCTCCATATTCGGGAAAAATGCAGTCTCAACATAGTTCAGGTGACTGATCTGGTCCATGCCGGCTTCGACAACCTGAAACGCATTCAATCCCTGCGGC
>DASTOZ010000267.1:0-3111 GCA_035762365.1 Pyrinomonadaceae bacterium
GCAGCAGCACCCGAACGGCAGCGCCCAAACCCGTGATCACGAATCCGCCGATCGCGCCGCCAACTGAAACCGCGCCGGCAACAGGCGACGTGAAGATCATCAGCACCGCCGATCCGAATGCCGATCCCACGCAGAGCCCGGACCCGACGGCCTCACCCGCAAAGAAGCCGCAGCCCGAAGGTACTTCCAACGACGACATAAAGAAGACAATCAACGACCTTTCCAATCAGGTCGATCGCCTCAACAACAAGCTAAGCGACATGACCGAGGACGATCGTTATCATCTCGATATGGAGCGGTTGACGCGCGCCGAACAGCGGGCCGAACAGTTGCGCAGCCAGTTGCTCGACACGGAGAACAAGATGGCGGACATCGAAGTGAAGCTGGATCAGATCGAGTATGCCATCAAGCCGGAGAACATCGAGAGGGCGACGCAGGGATACGGTTCGGTCCGTCCGGAAGACGCGCGTGAGACGCGACGCCGTCAACTCGAGAACGAACGCACACGGTTGCGCGCGCAGTTCAAGATACTCGAAACGAGCAAGTCACGTTTGGAAATCGCTTCGACGAGCGCCGACAACGAAGTGGATATGTTACGCGCAAAGCTGCAGCAGCGACGCGACCTGATGGATTCGCAGCCGCCGGAAAAGCGTAAGAAACCGAAACAACCTGACCAGCCCTCGCCGGACCATTAACTAGCGCGCGCTCGTGTGCATGGCAACCGCTTTCCATCCTGTAACCTGGTTCACAAACGTCAACGTGTAAGCCACCTTCTGTATTTCTAAATCACCACGAACGACCGCGGTATCACCATAGAGCGAAATCATGAATGTATTGGTGTCCGGTTTGGCAAATTTGATTTGACCGGATGCGAGATCGTCAGTCAGTCGTTTCAGCGTGATTAATTGCCCGTCCTGCCTGGTCCAAACAAAATCTGGTTCGACCAGCGAACTCACCTTAGTCACATCAGACATCGTCAGGGACAAGTGAAGCGCTTGTACGGCGGCAGCGACTTCTTTCTTGCTCTCATCCGCGGTGCGCGGCATGCGAGTCGACTGCCAGTTCACCACTTGCCACTTGCCGTTGCGTTTCAGAAACGTGCCGCTGTTCAGCAGGTTCGCGACGGACTTCGTTCCCGCCACATCACTTGTAGCAACTAAACGAAACGCCACGATCGCGGTGTCGCCGTACTGTTGAATGCGTATGTCTTCGGCGGTGTAGATCGTTGTGGGCTCGCCTGGCTTGGGCGGCGGGGCGTTGCGCAGTTCGCGCAGGATCTCGGCCTTCGTAGTGCGACGACCTGCGGAGCGGGTGTAGATCAAATCGTCGGCCCAGAAGCGTTCGTGAATCGCCGCATCGCCGCGCGACGCACCCGCGAGAAACTCGTTGAGCAGCTTCGTCAGCTCCGCCGCGTCCGGCGCCGTTTGCGCGAACGCGCTACATGCTGCTATCAAGATAACGATCGCAATCAAAGGAGTTCTGTTCATATGCGTGAGACCCAGAGAGTTGCTGTTGAAACGTTTAGAAAGTTGCACGCCGAAGGTTGTTTTGTACTACCAAACCCGTGGGATGTCGGATCCGCAGTTTACCTGCATCATCTCGGATTCAAAGCATTGGCGACAACGTCTTCCGGTTTTTCTTTTAGCAAGGGACTGCTTGACGAGGCCCCCACTGTCGAAGCTTCGCTCGAGCACTTTCGCGACATTGTTCAGGCGACGCCGTTGCCGGTCAATGCCGATTTCCGAAACGGTCACGCCGACGCGCCTGAAGGTGTTGCCGAGAACGTGACCCGCTGCGTTGCCACGGGCGTTGCCGGACTCTCGATCGAGGATTCAACCGGCAACAGTGCGGAGCCGCTCTACGATATACAACTTGCGGTTGAAAGGATCAAAGCAGCGCGCCGCGCGATCGATGCTTCCGGCATGCCGGTGGTCCTTACCGGACGCTGCGAAGCATTTCTCACGCGAGACCGAAACGCGTTCATGGTCTCGCTTCAAAGGTTGGCCGCATATGCCGACGCAGGCGCGGACTGCCTTTACGCACCCGGCGTGACTGATCCGTCGCAAATCGAAGAGATCGTGAAAACTATTTCACCCAAACCGGTGAACGTCCTGGTCTCGCGTCCCGATCCGAATCTGACATTGAAAGCGCTTGGCGATCTCGGCGTGCGTCGTATTTCTGTCGGCTCAGCACTTGCGCGCGTCGCCTGGGGCGCGTTCATGCGCGCCGCTCAAAGCATCGCGACGACAGGCACGTTCGACGCGTTAGGCGAAGGCGCAGCATTCGCGGAGTTAATTGAAGTCTTCAAAAAATGATCATGCGACCAGCCGCACGAGAGCGGACGCGAAATGCAGCCACGCATCCGTGCCCGCCAACAAAATGCGCAACGGTTGCATGACGATGATGAAGATCGTGCCCCACAGAAACGCAGGGTGCAGGCGGCGATGTCTGATCGTGTCGAACGCGACAAAGACCAGCAGGCACAGGTCGGTCAAACCGAAGAACGCCAATGCGCCACCGTTGGCGATGAAGTTGAGCGGGATGCGCGCGATTGCCGGCGCCAGCATGTTTACCGCTGCGAGCAGCATCAGTCGTTTGTGAACGTCCAGTCGCCGCCGGTAGTACAACGCCGCGCCGACCAGCACCCCAAACACGAGCATGTCGCCGAGCGGCACGATCAGAAACTGAAGCGCGGGTGGACCAGGTGACGCGCCGCGGGCAGCCGCGTAAAGCGCTGTCAAAACGCCAACGACGACGACGAGCGCCGCCAGCACCGCACCCAAAACGCCGAGACGTTGATGAGTTTTGGTGCGGCGCTTCGCTACGAGTGAAACCTGCACGATGAACAGCGCGACCCACGCGGTCATCACAATGCCGTGAAAGTGCACGAACCGGCTGGGCAGCGGTGGAGTGCTGAATAGTCCTTTGAGATAGTAAGTGCGCGCGAACCCTGCGAGCACGATCAGCGGAACTACAATCGCGGTCAGCAGGTAGAGCGGGCGGTCACTAATGCGGCGGTGAATGTTGGGAGATGTAGCCATTTCGCCTTCCTTGAGTGATTTTAGGGAGTAGTGATGTCTCAAATTAAGGTTTTTCTCTGCGGCCTCTGCG
>DASTOZ010000268.1:0-3224 GCA_035762365.1 Pyrinomonadaceae bacterium
GCGATCATCTCGTCAACACACTTCGCCAACGCCTGTTGTTCTTCTTCGTACGGCGAACCGGGATCGAAGATCAGCAACTCTTTCGAAGTATGGACCAGGTAGCAGCAAGTGTGAGTTGCAGGCGGGCGTGTTGGTGTGCGAACCGGAAAGCAAAAATAGTTGGGTCGAAACGTGATCTCGCGCTCGGGCACGCCGTGAGCCTGCTGCCGCGACAGAAAACGATCGACGAGATCCGGAGTCATGCCCGCGCCGAGCATTCTCAATGCGTGCAGCGTCGGCGGCACCGCGACCACTTCGTCTCGCAGCCAGCGCGCATAAGCGTCGCGCGCCGTCAGCCATTCACCTTCGGCGAGCTCTCCCGCGATTACGAGCGGCTCCTGTTTTGGCGGGCACGTGGCCAGGAAAAACCAGGTATCAAAACGGCGAGCATTGAATGGCGGCGTGACCCAGCGTCCGACGTAGGTGAAATCGTCTGCGTCGAGATGCAGATTGTAGTGGTCCAACAAGGCGGGCCACGAGATCCGACCCGATTCGAGATCGTCGAGCAGCGATGCTCGTTGACCTTTCGTCAGTGTTTCGCCGCCACGTGCGACGAGAACACCCAGCTCTTCGAACAGTTCACGAGCCGCGCCGCTGATCATCGCAGCCGTTTCCGGATTCGGCGCATTCCGCACGTCGACCGCGGCATCGCCGGCATCGATCTGCCCACCGGGAAACGCGTGGAATCCACCGAGAAACGCAAGCTTATCGCTGCGTTTGACCCAATACACTTCCGGGTTGTTCGGATCTGTGTCTTGCCGGATGAGAATTACCGCGGCCGCGTCTTTTGGAGCGGTGCTCGTTGACGATCGTTCCATTTACTTGCTCACGACCAACGGAATCTTTCGCCGTCACCCGGGCCCCATGGCACGCCACGCATGTGATAGCCACCTTCTTCCCAGTAGCCGGCTTGATCGTGTTCGAGGAAGCGCACGCCCTTCACCCACTTGGCTGACTTCCACGCGTAAAGTTGCGGAATGATCAAACGAACGGGACCGCCGTGTTCGGGCGGGATTGGCTCGCCATCGTGCGCCCACGCGAACAGCGAGTCTTCTTTCAGGAAATACTCGAGCGGAACGTTGGTGGTCCAACCGTAGTCGTAAGCCAATGCCAACACAAACTTCGCTTCCGGTTTCACGCCCGCAAGCCGCGCGATCTCGCGTGTCGAGACTCCGCTCCAAACATTGTCCAGCCTGGACCAGCGCGTGACGCAATGGAAGTCAGCGTAAACACGCACTGCCGGCAGCTGCATAAACTCGTCGAGCGACCACTTCAGCGGGTTCTCAACCAGCCCTTCAACTCCAAACTCCCAGGTTGTGAGATCGACTTTGGGAGTTCCATGCGCATCGAGCACTGGCCACTTCTTCGTGCGCGACTGTCCTGGCGGCAGACGCTTCTCACGACGCGTGTCAGGACTGATGATGATCTCCGGATCTTCAAGCGCGTCCGCCGGCCTCGGATCAGTGTTTTGATACTTCGGATCACTAAACAGATTATCGAGAAAACTCATCTTAGTTCTTCGTTCTTTGTACTTAGTACTTTGTTTGCATGTCGAATCGTTCAAGTAAACGTAAACGGTAAGCAAGCGAGCAAAGCACAAAGTACAAAGCACTAAACGCTTATTTCTTCCCTTGCTTCTCGGCGAGCGCGATCAACTCCTCAGGCATCCACTTTCCGACGCCTTTCGCCACGGCGTCCGCGATGCCGACGTTTCTGTTGTGCCACTCGTCTCGATCGCCTTCGGGGCCGCGCGCGCGTTCGTAGTTTTCCGTCTGTTCGAGGCTCAGCAAAATTCCGCCGACGATCTCTTTCCAATCCTGAAACTGTATCCCGCGTCGCACGATCGGCAACCCCGCCGTCCAATCTTCCTCCGGCGCGCGATCGTCCTGCTCCGGTATCGTCAGGTTGTGCAGCGACGGCATTGGACCACCAGAAAACTCGCGCACCAATTGTTCACCCACTTGCTTGTACGACCAGTCGGAATGCTCCTGGCGCAAAGCCTGGGCGCGGCGAAAGAGGTCCGCCGCCGAAGTTTGCTGACTCATCACTAACTACCTTTCTTCCACGCGAGAAACACGATGATTGCCAGCACGATTGTAATCCCTGCCGACAACAGACAGAACTGGCAAAAGGCCCGAATCACAAAGGCCTGCAAATAGAATAGCCAGACGCTCACCAAAACCATGGTCGCCACTAGCGGCAGCAACAGTTTTGCGGCGCTCCGGTATCGGAAAGCAGCGAGTGTCGACAGACTGAAAGCGCTGAAATAAGCGGCGGCGCCAAGGGCCGCGAGGGGAATGCCGGCCACGACAGCGTACGGGCTGGTGAGCACTTCTTCACAGCCGCCGGTTACCGAGCACGGCACACTGTGCCCGGACAGGTGCTGAACGGTGAGGTAAAGAGCATCGGTGAGTCCGATGAGCGAGAGCAATGCTGCACTGGCGTACAGTCCAGTCGTCGATTGCCAAATGCCAATTGCCGACTGCCGATTTGTCTGGCTTTGCTGGATCATTGAAAACTCGTTGGCGCCAGGTGTGGGGTTTCAATCGGCAAATGGCAATCCCCGGTCGGCAATGCCTTCACTTCTGCGACGCAGCGCGTAGTTCGTTATCGATCAATACTCGCAAACTGTCCTCGGGCAACAACTGAAACGGCACTTCACGATCATTGAGAAAAACAGTTGGCGTGCTATTCACGCCCATCGATCGCGCGCGTTTGCCGTCGAGAAAGATTCGTTGCTCGACACGATCGCTGGCTACGTCGCGCTTGTAGCGCTCAACGTCGAGTCCGATCTGTTTCGCGTAGCCTTCAAAGATCGGGCGCACGTCGAAGGCGAGCTTCCACTCGTTCTGATGCTCGAAGATCAGCGCGTGCATCTCCCAAAACTTACCCTGCATGCCGGCAGCTTCAGCGGCCGACGCGGCAGGGATCGCATGATCGTGAGTCGGCAGCGGATTCTCGCGGAAAGTTATGTACAACTTGTCGCCGTACTCCGCGCGCATCTTCTTGAGTATCGGATGAAACGCGCCGCACGGCGGACACTCAAAATCGCCAAACTCTTCGATGCGCACCGGCGCACTCGCCAGTCCAAGCGTATGCGGCGGATCGGCGCCGGGAACGCCCATTTTGACCGGGCCTAGTGTCGGCGCCGGAGTCGGCCGCGGCAGTGATGATGAATTTCCGCC
>DASTOZ010000269.1:0-3284 GCA_035762365.1 Pyrinomonadaceae bacterium
ATTCCTTCAGGTTTCAAGCCCTCGATCAACTCCGCTTTCGCAGCGGCGATGTTCTCGATCGATCCGAGGTACTCGAGATGGACCGGCGCCACCATCAACTCAACCGCCACGTCAGGCGGCGTGATCCGGCATAAACGTTGAATCTCGTGCGTCGGCGACGACATGCCCATCTCCAACACCGCGAGATCGTACTTGTTCGGCGAATGACCGTCGCTCACCATGCGCAGCACTGACAACGGAAGTCCAAGACCGTTGTTGTAGTTGCGTTCGCTCTTCAACACGCGATGACCCGCGCTTTTCAGGACGTGCGCCGTCAACTCTTTCGCCGTCGTCTTCCCGGCGCTGCCTGTGATCGCGACAACCGGTTTCCCCCACGCTGTGTAAACGCGATGAGCAAGCTGTTGCAGGGCAGCGATCGCGTCCTCAACCAACAGCAATCGATCGCCTAAAGCTTCGAGTTCGGCATCGCCAGTGACGCGATCCGCGCGTGCTACCGCCGCAATCGCGCCTTTCGCAAAAGCGTCGGCAATGAACGTATGTCCGTCGACAAACTCGCCATTAAAACCGGCGCGGACGTAGTCTGGTTGCGAAAGCGCAAAGAACAACTCGCCCGCGCCCACGGAACGCGAATCGATCGAATAGTCGGTAATCTGTTTGTCAAACAACTCGGCGCCTATGGCTCTCGCTTGTGCGCCCATCAAAGCTGCGGCTTCCCCCACCTTCACGTGATTAGTGCCTCTTCTCGCTGCTTTAGCTGGGCCTGAGCGGGCGATGGTTCGTCCAGCATCTGGCTCAGCCTTTGACTTGGGGGATGATTTTGCGCCCGGAGAGTTGAACGCTGCCTGCGTAGCCTTCGTCTACAGTCAGCAATACGACAGTTTACGTCATCTTCAAAGATCTGTTCATCTGTTGTCGGGGTCAGTGGTGTCATTGAACTCTTCCGAAATCGACGTAAATGGTTTGTCCGGTGCTAACTTCCGTGCCCGCCGCCGGGCTCTGCTTGAATACCTTTCCCTCGCCGCGCGCTTCGACTTGCAACCCGAGTTGCTGGCACGTCCGCGCAACGTCGCGCACGCTGCGGCCGCGCAGGTCAGGCATCAGCATCGCGTTCTTCGTCCCGACTGCGTAGACAACTTCACCGCCCCGGCCGCCGTTGTTATCCACGGTCGGCAGTGTGGCTTTCCGCTCCTGCTCGGCTTTCTCCTGCTCCTCGCGCAACTTCGCCGCCTTCTCCGGATCCTCCGGCAGTTGCGCGACGAACTGCGGCGCCGACTTCACTTCGATATCAGGCTCAACGTCCAAGCCCGGCAGAATCAGTTCGGCAACTTCGCGAAACACAGGCGCCGCGACGTCGCCGCCGTGATACGCGCCAGCCGGTTCGTCGATCACCACGATGATCACCACGCGCGGATCGCTCAACGGAGCAAAGCCGACAAACGAACCGACAAACTTCGTTGACGAGTAAGCTTTCGTTCGCTGGTCGATCTTCTGCGCGGTGCCCGTCTTGCCCGCGGCAGAGTAACCATCCAACTGCGCTTTCTTCGCGGTGCCAGTCAACGTGACAGCTTCGAGCATCCCGCGCAGTGCGGTTGCTGTCTCCGCACTTACGACGCGTCGTTGCTCCGGCTGCGCGCGATACACAACCGCGCCGCCAGCATTGCGCACTTCGCGAATCAAGTGCGGCGCGATCCGCACACCGTTATTCGCCAGCGCGCCAAACGCCGCCACCATCTGCACCGGCGTCACACCAACTTCCTGACCGATCGCGATCGATCCGATTGACGACGGCTGCCAGCGTTCGACTTTCCGCACGATCCCGACTGTCTCGCCCGGCAACTCGATCCCGGTCTTCGATCCAAAACCGAAGCGACGAATGTAGTCGTACATGGTCGCGTCGCCGACTCGTAACCCAAGCTTGATCGCCGCAACGTTGCTCGACTTTTCTAGCGCCTCGGCGATCGTCAACGATCCAAACGGATGATGATCGTGGACCACGCGTCCGGCGACCGTGATCGCGCCCATCTGGCAGTCGATCCGATCTTCGGGTTTGACGAGGTGCTTCTCGAGTGCTGCTGAGAAGGCGACGACTTTGAACGTCGAACCTGGTTCGTAGATGTTTTGCAGTGCCCAGTTCGATCGCGTCTCGGCTTTCGTCGCCGCGACGTTGTTTGGATCGAACGTCGGCGCGTTTGCGAGCGCGAGTATTTCGCCGCTCTTCGGATCGAGCACGATCACCGTTCCCGACTTCGCTCGCGAACGCTGGATGGCGGCGCTCAGCGCTTGCTCGGCGTAGTGTTGAATCGTCTGATCGATCGTCAGTACAACTGTCTGTCCCGGTTTGGAAGCGATCTCGTAACTCTCGTACGCGTCGCCCTTAGCGTCCCGCTCCAGAAACAATCGCCCCTCTTCACCGGAGATCTTCGAGTTGTAAAACTGTTCGACACCGCCGAGGCCTTTGCCGTCGAGGCCGACGTATCCGAGCACGTGCGCTGCGAGCTGACCGTTCGGGTAGTAACGCTTCGGTTCGAGTTCGTAGTGCAATCCGGGAAGACCGAGCGACGTGACCTTCTCTGCCTGCTCCGCTTCGAGACGGCGCGCGATCCAGACGAACCGTTTGTTCTTAGCCTGCGCGTCGCGAAAGTCTTTCAACAGATCGGCATACTTGAAACCGAGGTTGCGCGAGAGTTCAGACGCGGTGCATTCGAGCGATGCGGCGTCGAGACCTTCAGGATCGAGAAACAACGAAACCGTGTTAACGCTGCGCGCGAGTTGTTTTCCCTGCCGGTCGAGCAGCTCGCCGCGCGGCGCGGCGGTTTCGAGTGCATTCTGCTGCTGTTGTTTCGCGCGATCGGCGAGCATCTCGTGTTGGGAGAACTGGAGATGGACCAGGCGCGCGACGACGATCAGCATCCAGAAACCAATAAAGGCCGCGACTAAAAGCGCGCGGCCAAGGGCAACATCCGGTCTGGACTTTGATTGGGCAACCAGGCGTGCCAGCATCACCTACTTGTTTCCCTTCCCTACAAGCGTGATGAGGACGCTTTCTAAGAATCCGTGTAAAAACTAGTCTGACTTCTTCCGACGCGGGAGGTCTAAATTTCCGATTTGTCCCGGGGTTGCGGGTTTCAGACCCAGGCGCCGAGCGGCGGGCTCGAGTTTGTCAGGCGCGATTGCGCGGTCTCGTTCGAGCTTCAGTCGATCGTTTTCTTCCATCAGTTTCTTGCGTTCGGCGCGTAGCTCTTCGCTTTGGTAACCAAACTGCACGGCGGCGAAGTGCTGCTTGG
>DASTOZ010000270.1:0-4396 GCA_035762365.1 Pyrinomonadaceae bacterium
ACGAGTAACGAGTGGTCTCAGGTCTTTGGCTTTAGGTTTTGGGTTTTGTACTTTGAGCTTTGAGCTTTGAGCTTTGTCCCACCGATGAGTTCGATCGTCGGCAAAGCACTAAGAACACTGTACAAAGACCAAAGACCCCAAAACCAAAGGCCCAAGATGTGAATTTCGCAATTTCAACCCTTTCAATTATCTTAACCGTATGCCTCGTATCCTGATCGCCGACGATCAGGCCGACGTCCTGGCCGCGTTGAGCCTGCTACTCAAGGGTGAGCGCTTTCAAATTGAGAGCGCCTCGTCGCCGGAGGGTGTGCTCAAAGCCATCGATTCGCAGGAGCTCGACGTCGTCCTCATCGATCTCAACTACGCTCGCGACACGACTTCGGGCAGCGAAGGTCTCGATCTGCTGAGTCGTATTCGTGCTGTCGATCCGACGTTGCCCGTGGTCGTAATGACCGCGTGGGGCAGCGTCGATCTCGCCGTGGAAGCCATGCGCCGTGGTGCGCGCGACTTCATCCAAAAACCGTGGGACAACGCGCGGCTGATCGCAGTGCTGCGCACGCAGGTCGAACTCGCCGAGGCACTGCGTCGCGGACGTAAGCTCGAAGCGGAGAACCTCGCGCTGCGCGACAGTGTTTTGGAAGCGACGAGCGACATCCCGCAGATCATTTCCGAGTCGCCGGCGATGAAAGCCGTGCTGAATCTCGTCGAGCGCATTGGACCAGCAGATGCGAACGTCCTGATCACGGGCGAGAACGGGACGGGCAAGGAAGTGATCACGCGCGTGCTGCATTCGATCTCTTCGCGTCGCGCAAAGCCTCTGATTTCTCTGAACGCGGGCGCGCTCGCGGAAGGTGTGTTCGAGAGCGAGCTGTTTGGTCACGTGCGCGGTGCGTTTACTGACGCGAAGAGCGATCGTGTCGGACGTTTCGAACTGGCTGACGGTGGAACGTTGTTTCTCGACGAGATTGGAAACGTGCCCTTGAACTTGCAGCCGAAGTTGTTGCGTGTGCTGGAGACGGGCGAGTTTGAGCGCGTTGGATCTTCAAAGACGCAGAAGGTGAATGTCCGGTTGTTGTCGGCGACGAATGCCGACCTGCATGCCGAGGTGGCCCAGGGTCGTTTTCGTCAGGACTTGCTGTTTCGACTAAACACCGTCGAGATCAAGCTGCCGCCGTTGCGTGAACGCACGGAAGATATTCCGATACTCGCCGAGCATTTTTTGAAAGTGCATCGCGAGCGGTACCGGCGGCCGATCATGGGCTTCACGCCGGAGGCGCTGGACGCGTTGCGGCAGCATTCGTGGCCGGGCAACGTGCGCGAGCTCGATCACGTCGTCGAGCGGGCGGTGTTGATGAGCACCGGGCATATCGTGACGGCTTTCGATCTCGCGTTGGAAGCGACACCGGACGCGCGGCTGACGGCGCAGCTTGAAGAGATGAGTCTCGAAGACGCCGAACGGCTGCTGATCAAGAAGGCGCTGGCACGGTTTGAGGGTAACGCCAATCGGGCGGCTGAGGCGCTCGGATTGAGCCGCAGCGCGCTGTATCGCCGGTTGCAGAAGTACAATCTCTCCTAGGGGCGGGTCTTTGGACTTTGGACTTTGGGTTGGTCTTGGGTCTTGGGTCTTTGGACTTTGGTCTTGAATCTTTCGTAGGTCCGGGCGCCAGGTACAAGACTTAAGACCAAGTCCAAACGCCCAAATCCAAAGCCCAAAGCCAAAGACCCAAGTCCAAAGACCAAAAACCAAGCACCAAGTACAAAGTACAAAGTACAAAGTACAAAGCACAACAGTTATCATTCTCTCGTGAGTACGCCTGTAAAACCTCCAAAACATCCGTCGCCATGGGCCTCGCTTGATCCCGCACTCACGCAACAGAGCGGTCTGAAATTCGAGCGGCGCATCACGATCCTGGCGCTGTTGGCGGGGTTTCCTGCTGTCGGGCTGTGTGCGTTCTTGCTGTGGTACGACGGCTACTCGGCGCAGATCCAGTGGACCATCGACCTGTTCCTGGTGCTCCTGTGGCTCGGGGTTTCGTTCAATCTCAAGCAACGAATTGTTCGGCCGCTGCAAACCCTTTCGAACATACTGGCTGCGATTCGCGAAGGCGACTATTCGATACGCGGGCGTCGCGCCTTGACCGGCGATGCGCTTGGCGAGGTGATGCTCGAAGTCAACGATCTCGGTCAGACGTTGCGCGAACAGCGTCTCGGCGCGATGGAGGCGACGGCGCTGTTGCGGACCGTGATGGCGGAGATCGACGTTGCGGTGTTTGCTTTTGACGGCGATCAGCGGCTGCGTCTCGCGAATCGGGCAGGTGAGAAACTGTTGGCCCAACCCGCAGCGCGGTTGTTGGATCGCACGGCTGAGGAGTTGGGGTTGGCTGAATGTTTGACGTGGCCCGCTGGTGGTCCACCGCAGACGATGCAGATGGTATTTCCCGGCGGCGTCGGACGTTGGGACATTCGTCGCAGTTCGTTTCGCGAGGGCGGGCACCAGCTTCAGTTGCTCGTGCTGACTGATTTGAGTCAGACGCTTCGTGAAGAAGAGCGAACGGCATGGCAACGACTGTTGCGCGTGTTGGGCCACGAGCTGAACAATTCGCTCGCGCCGATCAAATCCGTCGCGGGAAGCCTTGCTGACCTCATTGGCAGAGAACCCGAGCCTGCCGACTGGCGTGAAGACATGCATCGCGGGCTGGCGGTGATCTCGTCGCGTGCGGATTCGTTGGCGCGTTTTATCGAGTCGTATTCGAAGCTGGCGCGGCTGCCGCCGCCACGTCTCGAACCGTTGCGGATCGGAATGTTGGTGTCGCGGGTTGCGAGTTTGGAGACTCGTCTGCCGGTGAATGTTGTTTCCGGACCGGAGCTGGTGGTGCGCGGGGATGATGTGCAGTTGGAGCAGTTGCTGATCAATCTGGTGCGCAATGCGGTGGATGCGTCGATGGAGACGAACGGGCGCGTCGAGGTTGGTTGGCAGCAGAAGAACGGGCACGTTGAAGTTTGGATTCGTGATGAAGGCCCGGGACTGGCGAGCACCGCTAACTTGTTTGTCCCGTTCTTCACGACGAAATCCGAAGGCTCGGGGATCGGGTTAGTCCTGTCACGCCAAATCGCCGAAGCCCACGGCGGCACCCTCACCCTCGAAAACCGCCAGCAGCTACGCGGCTGCGAAGCGCGGTTGCGCTTACCACTGTGAGTTCACCGCGGTTGAAAACCGCACCTGCTTAAGCTTCCGACTCCTTACCGGGCGGAGAAGCGGTAGATGGTTGTTGATTTGAAGGTCGCCCCTTTCTTCAACACGGTGGTGGGGAAGTTGGGTTTGTTGGGGGAGTCGGGGTAGTGCTGCGTCTCGAGGCAAAAGCCGGTGCGGCGCTGGTAAGGTTTGCCGGATTTACCGATCAGGCTCCCGTCGAGGAAGTTGCCGGTGTAGAGTTGCACGCCCGGTTCGGTGGTCCATACTTCCATCACACGCCCCGATCCCGGGTCGGATGCAACAGCCGCCTGCCGCAACGTCCCCATGCGGCCGTTGATGACGAAGTTGTGATCGTAACCGTTGCCAAACTTCAACTGCTCGTCATCCTGATTGATCCGCTCACCAATCGCATGCGGCATCAGAAAGTCGAACGGCGTGCCCCGAACGCTTCGCAACTCTCCAGTCGGTATTGAACCCGCATCCGTCGGCGTAAAACGATCGGCATTCAACTTGAGCCGGTGATTGAGTATGTCGCCGTTGCCCTCGCCCGCAAGATTGAAATACGAGTGATGCGTCAGGTTGACGACCGTGTCTTTGTCGGTGGTAGCGGTGTAGTCGATCCTCAGTTCATTACGCTTGGTGAGCGTGTACGTGATAGTCACCTGAAGATTCCCCGGATAACCTTCTTCCCCGTCTTTGCTGAGATAAGTCAGGCGAACTCCGGGACCGGGCAGCGTATTCACCTTCTCTCCAGTCCAGAGGACATCGTCGAAGCCCTTGATCCCGCCATGCAGATGATTCTCACCGTTATTGATGGCGAGCTTGTACTCGACACCGTTCAGCGTAAAGCGCCCTTTGGCGATGCGATTGGCGAAACGTCCGACGGCGGCGCCGAAGCTCGGGTGCGGTTTGAGATAGTCCTCGAGATTGCTGAAACCGAGAACGACGTCGGCCATCTTTCCGTTACGATCCGGCGCCATGATCGAAGTCACCGTCGCGCCGAAGTTGGTGATCTTCACTTCCATCCCGTACTGGTTTCGCAGCGTGTACAGCTCGAGCGGCACTCCATGGGTCGTCTCGACAACTTGCGTCGTAACCTGCGCCTTAACAAAAACGACTGAGGCAACCACCAGCAACACACACGAAAGCAAACGGATCATTTTCATAAGTTTCTCCAAACCAACCTCGAACTAACTCGATTGA
>DASTOZ010000271.1:0-3338 GCA_035762365.1 Pyrinomonadaceae bacterium
TTCTGGCCGTTCGGCGAGTTCGACGCGACGGTCCAGGCTGCTGAAGGTCAGGTTTATCAAATAGCCGACACGGAAACTGCGACAGTCGCCGCCGGCGCGAAGCTCCAGAAGGGCGAGCGAGTGCGTACGGCGAAAGACGCGCGCGCCGTTGTTCGTCTGGGCGATGGCTCGACCATCGAAATGCGAGATCGGTCGGAGTTGTACCTGACGAAGAGCGGCAAAGAAACAACAATTCACTTGAGCCGCGGCAACATCGTCGTCGAAGCCGCAAAGCAGAAAGACGGCAAGCTGTACGTCGAGAGCGGTGATTCACTCGTGGCGGTTACCGGAACTGTGTTCTCGGTGAACAACGGCACGAAGGGATCGCGCGTCTCGGTAATCGAAGGTGAAGTAAACCTGAATCACGCCGGTAAAGATCGCTCGCTGCGCGCCGGTGAACAAGCGACGACGAACCCGTCGATCTCGTTGATTCCGGTGAAGGACGAGGTCTCGTGGAGCCGCAACGCCGGCCGGTACAGGGAAGTCCTGTCGGGACTGGCTTCGGTGAATACCGATTTGCGGAGTGTCGAACAACCAGGCGTCCGCAATTCGACGCACCTGCTCGATCTGATGCCCGAGAACACGGTGGTCTACGCGGCGTTGCCGAACCTCGCGAACACGATCGCCGAATCGCATCGCATTATTCAGGAACGCATGAGCCACAACGAAGCGCTTCGTGAATGGTGGCAGAAAGAGCAAGCCGGTCGCGGACAGAACATGGACCAGGTCGTGGAAACGATTCGCCAGTTTGGTTCCTATCTCGGCGAGGAGATCGCGGTGTCGGTGTCGGTCGACGAGAAGGGCGAGCCGGGCGAGCCGCTGGTGCTGGCTGAGTTGAAGAACTCGACGGGCTTCCGTGAGTTTATCGAGCAGCAGGTCGCAAAGTATTCCAACGACCCGAAAGCCAACGCCAAGCTGGTGTTCGTCGAAGATCCGAAGACGGCCGTCGCCGATGGCAGCGGCGAACATCTCTACCTGTGGATTCAGAATAATCAGTTTGCCGCCAGTCCGAAGCTGAAACAGCTTCAGGATCTGCAAGGCGTGATTGCGGGCGGTGGCCAGAGCAGTTTCACAGCCACTCCGTTCCGCAACCGTATCGCGCAGGTTTACCAGGACGGCGCAGGTTTGGTTGTCGCCGCCAATCTCGAGAAGGTTGTCAGCGAAACTAAAGGCGTCCGTATGAAAGAGGCTGGCGCCGATGCTGCGAAGCAAGAGAGCGCGTTGCAGCAGTTGGGTATTCTGAGTGTGAAGTACTTCGTATTCAACCAGAAAGACTCGAATGGCAAGACCAACACGGAAGCGTCGCTGTCGTTCAGCGATACACAGCGCGGTATTCCGTCGTGGCTCGCAGCGCCTGCACCAATGGGCTCGCTCGAGTACATCTCGCCGGATGCGAACGTCGTCGCCGGATTCGTCGTGAAGAATACCGCGTCGATGGTGGACGATCTGCTTGGAGTGCTGGAAACAGTCTCGCCTGACTTGAGAAAGACACTCGATCAGCAGGCTTCAGCTCGCGGACTCGACATTCGCAACGATATCGCGGTGCCTATGGGCAACGAGTTTGCCTTCGCCATCGATGGCCCGCTTTTGCCGACACCTTCGTGGAAGCTGGTGTTCGAGGTGAATGAACCGACGCACCTGCAAAGCACGCTCGAACGCGTTGTCGACGAGGTCAACAAAGAGGCGGCGAAGTTTGGTAAGAAGGGGCTGGCGTGGGAACAGGCGGATCTCGGCGGTCGCAAGTACTACACACTGAAGTCGCCGGACTTTGGTTTCGTCGAAGTGAATTACACGTACGCCAACGGTTACATGATCGTCGCCGGCAGCCGTGCGCTCGTCGAGCGCGCATTGACGGTGCGTGACAGCGGTTCTTCGTTGTTGCACTCGGCGAAGTTCACGGCAGGATTGCCGGCCGATGGAAACGCTAACTTCTCGGCGGTGTTCTATCACAACATCGGTGGTCTGGTTCCGGCTGGACTGGCGAGCACTGCTCAAAAGAACCTTCCGAGTGGACCGTCGCAAGCGGTGAAGGCGATAACGGCTGACATGGCGCCGACGCTGGCTTACGCGTATGCGACAGGCGACAGCATCACGTTCATGGCGAACACCGAAGGTGGGCCATTTGGTCTTAGCCCGGCGACGCTGCTCGGTATGCCGAACTCGCTGGAGATGCAGAGCATCATCCAGCGCGGCATGAGCAAGAAGTAGGAAGAGAGGTCTTAGGTCTTTGGGCTTGGGTCTTTGGGCTTGGGTCTTTGAGTGCTTGGTGCTTTGTGCTTAGTGTTTTGTCCAAGACCCAAGACCGAAGACCAAAGACCCAAGACCAAAGACCAAGTACAAAGCACCAAGCACCAAGCACCAAGTACACCCGGGTACGCAGTAATGAAGTTGCTTTCCATCTCCCTCGGTTCGTGGTTGCTGGGTCTCCTGTTGCTCCTGACAACGTTCTCTCTCAAGGGAGCACAGGATCTCAGCGCCTCTAACATGAACACCGCCACGATCACTTCGCTGATCGTGGCGGCGCTCGTCTTCTCACTCGCTTATGCGCCGTCGCTCTTCTGGTTGCGACAGCGTCTCGGTGGTTGTCGTCCTATGGTGCTCTTTCCTCTCGCCTCAGCCGTCGTCCTGAACATTCCCGTTTTTTCGATCGAGATCCTGGCAATAGGCAGAACTTTAGCGCCCTCGGAAGCGTTAGCATGCATCGGCGCTTTTCTGCTGATGGGCACTGTTTTTGGTCTCGGTTTCGTTTGGAATTATCAAGACGCAGCGCTATAAGAATGAGCATGGCACTCCCCGCTACCCAAAGCGAACAGGAAATCACAACTCAGACGACCTACCAGGAACCGGCGGTCATCGATCTGCACGGTTTGAGCGTGACGTTTGGTCGTCGCCCCATCTTGAAAAACCTGCGCGGCGATCTTCGTGGCAAGGCAATCGGTCTGTTGGGACCGAACGGCGCCGGCAAGACGACACTTATTCACACGCTGCTCGGCTTTCACCTGCCAACCGCGGGCACGGCGCAGATCTTCGGTTACGACATCGTCAACGAAGCGAACAAGATCAAGTCGCTGATCGGCTACATGCCCGAGCGCGACTCGTTCATCGCTAAAATGAACGCCGTGCATTTCGTGCGTCTGATGGGCGAACTATCCGGTCTGCCGTCGGAAGCCGCACTCGAACGCGCGCACGAAGCATTGTTCTACGTCGGCCTCGGCGAAGCACGTTATCGCAGACTCGAGACGTACTCGCTCGGCATGAAGCAACTGGCGAAGCTCGCGCAGGCGATCGTGCACGGTCCG
>DASTOZ010000272.1:0-2685 GCA_035762365.1 Pyrinomonadaceae bacterium
TCGGGAGCCTGGCACTCGCGCATGACCTCGCGTAACAGCAACGTCACCCGTCGCGATTACACCGCAAGCCGCTGGCAGGTTACTCAGATTGGCTCGTGGCTCGATGCGACCTGGGGCATCGTCCTCGTGTTGCTTACGGTCCAATTTCTGACTGGGGTTCTGCTCGCGTTTTACTACGTTCCTTCCACCGATCACGCGTACGCGACAGTCGAATTTATTCAGAACGTTTTATCGTCGGGTGCATGGATCCGTTCGCTGCATCACTACGGCTCGCAGTGGCTCGCAGTTTTTCTGTTCCTGCACGTCGTGCGGCTGTTCCTGAGCGAGGCTTATGTCGACAAGAATGCGCACTGGATCGCGTCGGTGGTGCTGCTCGGTTTGGTGATGGCCGGCGGCGGCACTGGCTATTCACTGCCGTGGGACGCGCGCGCGTTTTTCAGTACTCGCATTGCCGAGGGCTTGGTCGGCGGGCTGCCGTTCGTAGGTCGCCTCGGGCGGCTTTGGTTGTTGGGAGGCAGCGAGATTTCCACACTCACGCTGTCGCGCTTCTTTGCGTTGCACGTGCTCGTCATTCCCGGATTGATCGTTGGCGTGATCGTCTGGCGACGATTGACGTTCGACGATCCGCAACGCAATACGATCGCAGCGGGGCTGGTGTTTGTTGCTCTTGCGTTGTGGTGCTTAAAGGTTCCCGCTCCGCTTGGTCCATCTACAACACAAATGACCGCGGATTTTATTCCTCGACCCGGAGCACAATTCCTGTGGCTATATCAATCACTGAAATATGTGCCAGGTGGATTGGCATCGATCCTCGGTCTCGTGTTGCCGGTCATTGCGCTTTTCCTTTTGATTTTTTTGCGAAGGCTGCGTGGAGGCAGATTGATCGGTGGGGTGATTCTTGGCGTTGGCGCTTTGTTGATTATCACCATGACAACCGCTGCGTACATCAGCGATTACAAAAACCCCCGTGTTCGTGAACAGCTCGCAATGACGAATCATCCGGACACACCGCCCGTTCTGTACGTCAAGTGGTGTGTAAACTGTCACGGCCGCAACGGCGAAGGCGGGCAGCAAGGCCAATTGCGCTTTCCGCCGTTAACCGGCGTCGCTTCAAAACCGCGTCGAACGGTCGACGACATCGTCGGTCTGTTGAAAGATCCGGAGGCTTACGGTCTGCAGCCGCCGATGAGATCGTTTGCGGACAAACTTACTGAGCCGCAAATGAAAGAAATTGCCGAGTGGGTTCACAGACTGCGCTAATCTGTGGTATCTGTGGTCCTACAAATCAAACGGAGAAACTGTCTAATGAAACTAGTCTCGCTTGTATTAACGTGTGCCATCATCGCCGTGATCGGCATTGCCTGCACGGAAACAGCAACGCCGACCAACACTTCAACCGCGACTCGCGCCGCTTCGCCTACTCCGGCCGCCTCCGTAGACGAGTTCGCGAGAGCGCGCACAAACTACGCCGCTAATTGCGAGCCCTGTCATGGTCCAAACGGTGAAGGCGGACCAGTCAAGACGCCGAAGAAAACGATTAAAGTTCCGTCATTGAAGTCTGACCACGCCATGAAGCACACTGACGATGAGATCACGAAGCTGATTACCAACGGCGAAGAAGAGATGCCGTCGTTCAAGGACAAGCTCAAACCGGAAGAGATCACTGAGATGGTGCGGTTCGTGCGCAAGCACTTCCAGGGCAAGTAAGCACGGATTACACAGATTCGCCGATCTGTGGTTAAATTACTCCCGTTACGCAGGCGTAGCTCAGTTGGATAGAGCGTCTGACTTCGAATCAGAAGGTCGCAGGTTCGAGCCCTGCCGCCTGTACCATTTATCACCCCCATTTAGCCCAGAAGCCCAGCGGTAAAAATGCCAAACAAGCTCGGTCTGATCGGAATTCGCTACGACGAGAACTCGTCGTTCAATAAAGGTGCGGCCGACGCGCCGCCACATATTCGCGCCGCGCTCCGTTCCGATTCCTGGAACCTCACCAGCGAGAACGGAACCGATCTTTCAGGCGATTCGATCTTCTTCGACGCCGGAGACATCGAGCCAGTCGCGGGCAGCGACATGTTCACGCTGATCGAGAACTCGCTGCACACGCTGATCGCCGACGGTCTCATGCCGATCTCGCTGGGCGGCGACCATTCGATTACTTATCCGATCGTGCGCGCGTTCGCGCGGAAGTATAGAGATCTCAGCATTCTCCACTTCGACGCGCATCCCGACCTCTACGACAACTATCAGGGGAACCGTAATTCGCATGCGAGTCCATTCGCCCGCATCATGGAACAGAAGCTGGTGAAGCGATTGGTCCAGGTTGGTGTCCGAACGTTCAACGCGCACCAGCGCGAACAGGTGAAGAAGTTTGGCGTGGAAACGATCGAGATGTACCAATTGCGGGACAATCTGCAACTCGTGTTTGATTCGCCGGTCTACATTTCGTTCGACGTCGACGCGCTGGATCCGGCGTTTGCGCCTGGCGTTTCACATCGTGAACCCGGTGGGATGTCCACGCGCCAGGCGATCGACTTGATTCAACGGATGAAGGGGCAGGTCGTGGGCGCGGACATCGTCGAGTTCAATCCGCGCATGGACCCGCTTCACATCACGGGCACAGTCTGTGCGAAGTTGTTGAAAGAGATCGCCGCTCGCATGCTTTAGACACAAAAGGCACAAAAG
>DASTOZ010000273.1:0-5079 GCA_035762365.1 Pyrinomonadaceae bacterium
TCACGAAGCATCCCTGCATCACAACACCTGATGCGGAATCACATGGCTGCGATCATCGACTGGCTGTGCCGCCTCAGAAACTCGAGCGTCTTGGCGTTGAACTCCGCGACGTTCTCGTAAATTATCGCGTGCGCGCACTCTTCGAAGATCACCAACTCTGATTCGCGAATATTGTTTGCCAACTGATCTGCAAAGCGCAACGACGTCACTCGATCGCGAATCCCACAAGTGATCTGCGTCGGCGCTACTATCCGGCCCAGTTGCGCCTCCACGTCATGCGCGATCACCGCATTCGATTGCTTGATAAATGCCGGAACTGACATCACCGGCCGGCTGCGAACAAACCCGCTCAACTGTCGAATCTCGTCAAACCTCGTAGCGTACATTTCCTGGGTGAAGCACCACGGGAAGATGCTATGGATGACCGCCTCCGCGACGCTGTTGAAACCCTTCGCGCTTGCCTGCCATCCTTGCACGACGGTTTTCAGGTATTCGTCAGTCCTGGCCCATCCGCTGTGCAACGACAACGACTTAACTTTCACGGGATACTTGGCTGCCACCCACATCCCCACGGCGGCGCCAAGCGACAAACCGAACACGTGCGCCTGGGGCAAGCCAAACGCCTGCATGAATGCTGCGACATCGTCGGCATACGTTTCGACAGAAACGTCGCCGTCGGGATTGTCGCTCTTGCCAGTGCCGCGCAAGTCGAGCGAGATGCAGGTGAAGTGCTTGGCGTAGTCGGCGACTTGAAACGCGTAACAAGCGTTGTCGGCGGACAAGTACGGAATCAGGATCAGCGGTTCGCCGACGCCCTGCTGTTCGTAGTAGATGTTAATCCCGTTTGCTTGGATTTTCGGCATTGAGGGCCTCCGTGTGAATTTGTTCTGCGGGGGAGGATTATTTACCGCAACTCGAAAGTAACTGCAAGAGTGCTGACTACCTTTGAGACGTCGAGAGGTTGAACCCGACAATAACCACCGGGAGCCCGATCAGCAGACACAGCATTCCCAGCAACATCAACCACTCGGTGAGTCCAAGGTCGCCAGGATGAAAGAGCGACATAATCATTTGACCTGTCCTCCTTTGCGTTCCAGTGAAGAAAACCGGTCGCTACCGCCTGCTACCAACGATTGCGCGGAGGTGCCGAAGGCGGGCGTCGAGGTCTTCGGGAGTCAAAGAGGCGTACTTTGCCGGCAGTAAACGCCGGCTCGAGGATTCGAAAACCGCCAGCAGTTCCATGTAGTCCAATAACTCGACGTCACGGCTCGGAAAATAATCAACGGCGGCGCGCAGGAAGTGACGATCCAAAACCGGCGCATCGCCGCCGTTCTCGCGATTTTCACCTACACTTTCCCGCGCGGCGTCCTCATTCGCCAACAGCAACACTGCTTCGATGTCGGCGTTGCTGTAACCAACGAGCTTGCTCGAAAACCCGTCACGGATCGTCGCGAGATCGACGTCAGTCTTGATCTTGTTCTTGCGTAACAACGCCTTCGCCACGAGCTCGACTTCTTCCGGCGTTTGCACGTACAGAAACGGGATCTTTCGATCCAACCGTCCGGCCCGCTTCAGATCGACGTCCAGCTTGTCCGGACGGTTCGTCATGACGAGAAACAGAATCCGCCCGCGATTCGACGTATCAGACATGAACTCTTTGATGCGCGCGATCACGCGCGAAGAGGTGCCGCCGTCGCCCTCACCGTCCGTGTTGCCAAACGCGCGATCGCCTTCGTCGATGATCACAACAACCTGACCGATCGCCCGGATCACGTTCAAAATCTTTTCGAGATTGCCTTCGGTCGCACCAACCCACTTCGAACGGAAGTTCTTCAACTTGATTGTCGTCAACCCGCACTCTTTCGCGAACGCTTCAGCGACAAACGTCTTTCCGGTGCCCATCGGACCAGTAAATAGTATGCCCATCGGCACGCGACTCGTGCGTCCTTCGCGAATGCTTTCGGCGATCACGAGTAGATCTTTCTTGACTTCCTCCATCCCGCCGACGACGTCAAACCCATGCGCGGGCTCGACAAACTCCACCAAACCAAAACACTCGCGCTCGAGTATTTCGCGCTTGCGTTTCGCGATCAGGCGATCGGCTTCCTTGCGGGCCAGCTCGTAAGGCGTCGGAAGATCGGGATCGGGCGCGGGGGTTGTGGCAGTGGGCGCGACGAGCTCCTTGATCTCGTCGCGGTTCATGTTGCTCGTCAGTGCTGCGAGCTTGTGTGCGCGTCCCGCGGCATCGGCGCCGCCACCCAACAGCCCTGTGATGAACGCTTCACGATCGGCGAGCTCTTCTTCAGCCGACGGCTGCGGCGTCAGGATCGACGCGATCTGGATCGCCTTCAAACCCGCCGTCATGCCCGCGTAGCGTTCGCAATCTTTGTCTGACAGACGCGAGTCGGCGAGCCGTGCTGCTTCCCGTCGCGTCGCATGTTCGGGCATCGGGACTTCGACTACGGCGACTTTCGGATTTGAAATCAGCTTCGGCGCCAGTTCGGTCAGGTTCTCGGAAATCAGCAACACCACGTTGTCGCCGCGCTCGATCTCCGGCAGAGACGACCACCGATGCAACGTAACCACCGAGGCGCGATCAGACTCACTCTGGAAGTTCGGATCGCCCGCAGGCGCGATCGCTTCCGCGTACTCCATGATCACAGCCGTCTTCGTCGAACCAATGAGCAACCGCTCAAATGCGGCGAACACTTTTTCCTTTTCCGTCGCGAGTAATAGATCCTCGAGCCCCGTGACGCCGGTCGCACGCTTTGTAAATCGTGCGCCGGTGGCGACGTTATAAACCGCAATCGTTTCTTTTGAATCCTTGAGCAAAACATCAGTAAGAAACTCCGTGAGGGCCATCATCTTTCGGTTGCACAGAACGACGTCGTAAACATTGCCATGCAGCACAAACATCGACGCCTCGCCACGCAGATAGCGGCGTCGCAAGTCTTCGGCCCACGCGGGAAGCACGCGCGCTTCACTCATATGTTCAGGTCCTTTAAGCCCATCGGATTCAAGAGCCGTTCGGTGTCGGCAGCGGTCTGTTTGATCGACTCGACGCCGTCGAGCAACTCGTCAAGCTGTCCGGTCAACTCCTGCGGCGACTGCATCGTCACGATCTGGTCCGCGATCAACTGAAACGAGTTTTCGATCAGATCGAGTTGACCACGCGCCAGCATGAGGTACTGCCGAATCTCCTTCATCTTTTCGAAGCGCTTCATGATGATCGCGAGGTTCTTGCCTGCTATCCCGGTCTCGGCGGTCCGTTGGTCCTGCGTCTTGCAGATGTTCTCCCAGCGCCGACGCTCGCGTTCGAGCTCGCCGACATCCACCGACTCGAGATAGTACTCATAGCGACTACAGGTCGTCGCCATGTCGATGAACGCCTCGACGAGACGATCGGTCTTCGTCAGCTCAGTGCGCAACAGTTCTCCGGTGAACGACGGGTTTTGCGCGGCGAGTGAATTGATCTCCTCTTGCCGTGCCAGCAGATCGATCACGCGCTGTCGATCGCCCTCTTCGAGGTTTTTCAGCCGTTCAGCGCGAGCGGCCTCTTCCCGTGCCTGGTCCTCGGCATCGTATTCCGGATCCCATAGCCACTCTTGCAGCTTCTTCGAACCGGGAGCGTTCGACATCCAGAGCACTTCGAGACCGACAGTGATCACCGCCAGCAGCGGATTGAGCGTGAGTGCGGAGGCGACGAGACCACCGGCGAGCAGCGACAAATTGTAAGGATTGGCAAACGCCTTTTTTACGTAAGAACGCTTCTCGTGGATCTTCTGCCGCACGAAAGCCTGCGTGGCGGCAAGTGTGTCGTCACGCAAGGGAGTGACGTTCACCGGCACGCCGTCTTTCCGCATCGCAGGTTGCGGCGGTTTGCTCAAATGCTGCTTTTCGCTGCCCATAACTGAATAGAAAACCCGGAAGAATGCGCGCTCACGACTTGGCGGGGGCGTAGATCAGGTCCAAGAGCCTCTTCTCGATCGCGCGAAACTCCGGCGCCGATTTTAGCGCAATGTCGCGCACGGGGAACGCGGGCACGTCAACCTGGTGCAGAATTCTCGCCGGACGATGCGACAAGATGTAAATCGTATCCGCGAGATAAACGGCTTCAGAAACGTCGTGAGTCACGAACAGGATCGTGTTGTTTTCGGCGCGCGAGATATCGAGCAACAGGCTCTGCATGCCCCAGCGCGTCTGCGGATCGAGCGCGCCAAACGGCTCATCCATCAAGACGACGCGCGGATTGTTGACCAGCGTCCGGGCGATCGCCACGCGCTGTTTCATGCCGCCCGAGAGATCCTTAGGATAACGATCGGCGAACTCAGCCAGGCCCACTGACTTCAGAATCGAGTCCGACACCTTCCGTCGCTCCGACTTCTTGACCCCCTGAAGCTTCAGACCATACTCGACGTTGTCACGCACCGTCAGCCAGCCAAACGACGTGTATGCCTGAAACACCATGCCGCGATCGCGACCGACGTCCGTAACCGGCTTGCCGTCAACCAGCACTTCGCCTTCGGTGGGCGGCAGCAGTCCGGCAACTGCTTTCAGGATCGTCGACTTACCGCAACCGGATGGACCAAGAAACACGACGATCTCGCCCGAGTCGGGTTTATCAAGCACGTCGAACGAAACGTCGCGCACCGCTTCAGTGCGATTACCTTTGCGATCGATGTACGTCACGCTCAAGTTGCTGACGCGCAGCTTCGGAGGCACGCCGGTTTGGTCTGCCTCGTACGTGACTTTCGGATGCGTCTGCGTCGCAACGTCGACGGCAATCGTGCCGGGTTCGCCGGACTGCGGAAGCGAGGTTGGAACTTGATCGTCAGACATAACTTTTCGGTTCAGGACGCTTCACGCCAGCGAAACAGCAGGCTGGAAAGGAGACGAATCAGAAAGTCAGTGAGAAGTCCGATGCCGCCGATTACCAGCAATCCTGCGAATGACCACGATGCTTTGTGATGCGTGCGGGCGAGCTCGACCATGTAACCCAGGCCGTATTCCGGATTCACTGCCTCGGCAAGAATCACGTACGTCCAGGCGATGGCGTTCATCACGCGGAAGCTGTCGAAG
>DASTOZ010000274.1:0-4279 GCA_035762365.1 Pyrinomonadaceae bacterium
CAAATGCGCCACATCCGGCGGCAGACCCGGTATTTGATAGAGCTTGCCTTGTTCGGCAGTCGGATCCGGCACTGAGCGCAACAAGCCCTTCGTGTACGGATTACCCGGCAACGCAAACAGCTCCGAAGTCTTCGCCTGCTCGAAGATCTTACCCGCGTACATAACGATCACGTGGTCCGTCATTCCGGCAACGACGCCGAGGTCATGAGTGATCAGAATCACGCTCGTCCCCGTCTCCTGCTTCAGCTTCTTGATCAGTTCGAGGATCTGCGCCTGAATCGTGACGTCGAGCGCCGTCGTCGGTTCATCGGCAATCAGCAGTTCGGGTTTACACGATAGCGCCATCGCGATCATCACGCGCTGCCGCATGCCGCCGGAAAACTCGTGCGGATAGCTGTCGGCGCGGGCACGCGCGTCGGGGATGCCGACAGTCTCGAGCATCCTGACCGCGTGCGCATGTGCCTGAGCTTTCACATGGCCCAGGTGAAGCTGCGTCATCTCCATCAATTGTTTGGAGATCTTCATGAACGGGTTGAGTGAGGTCATCGGATCCTGAAAGATCATCGCAATGCGTCGGCCCCGGATCTTTCGAATCGCTTCGTTGCTGAGCAATAACAGGTCCTGCCCGTTGAAGAGAACTTCGCCGGAGACGATCTTTCCCGGCGGATCCGGCACCAGTCGAATGATCGAAAGGTTCGTGACCGACTTGCCCGATCCTGACTCGCCGACGATCCCCAACGTTTCGCCGCGCTTCAATTGAAACGAGATGCCGTCGACGGCTTTGACGATGCCGTCTTCAGTTTCGAAATAAGTGCGAAGGTCTTTGACCTCGAGGAGGTTTCCGTTCTCTTCGTTCAAGTGGTCCTCATCTGTGGGTCCAGCGCGTCGCGAAGACCGTCACCTAAAAAGTTGAGCGAGAAGAGCGTCAACGCCATCGTCACACCCGGAAAGATCAACTGCCAGGGAAAGATCGCGATGTTCTGAATGCCGTCCGACGCCAGGCTGCCCCACGACGCCAGCGGCGCCTGCACGCCAAAGCCGAGGAACGACAGAAACGCTTCGGTCAACATGATCTGCGGAATCGTCAGCGTCGCGTAGACGATCACCGGTCCCAACGTGTTTGGCACGATGTGACGAAAGATTATGCGCGGAGTCGAAACACCCGTGGCCTTCGCGGCCATCACAAACTCCTGGTTCTTCAGCGACAACACCTGACCACGAACGATGCGCGCCATCGTCAACCACGAAACCGAACCCAGCGCGATAAACAGCAGCACAAGCTGTCCGCGCGGAGTCTGACTGCGAAACATCGACAGCAGCACGATCACTACGATCACGTACGGCAGCGAATAAAGCACGTCGACCACCCGCATCATGATGTTGTCGACACGTCCGCCGACGTAACCCGCGATCGCGCCGTAGCTGACGCCGATCAGTAACGACACGAACGTCGAAATGATGCCGACAAACAACGAGATCTGTCCGCCCTGGAGCACGCGCGCCAGTTGATCGCGACCGGCGTTGTCAGTGCCCATCGGGTGCGTCCAGGCAAACTCGCCGTTCGGACCAGTGAACGGCGGAAACGACTTGATCAAAGCAGTGTTGCCCGTGGGTATGTAGTCAGGCGTGAAACCGGTTGTGCGCTTGATCACTGCTGGACCAAACAGGGATGCGAGAGTGATGACAGCAACAACGATCAAACCAAACACGGCCAGCTTGTTTTTCAACAAGCGCCGCCACGCGTCGCGCCACAACGAAGTGCCGCGTACGAACTCGCCCGTTTCCACCGTATGGACATCGCCTTTGGCGACCGCCATCTCCGGCGGAACATGAATCAGATCGGGATCGGGTTTTTGGTCCGCAGACATAAAGCTCAATATCTCACGCGCGGATCGAGATACGCATAAGCAATATCGACCAGCAGGTTCATCAACAACAATGTGATCGCGATAAACGCGACGATGCCGATGATGAGCGGCTCGTCACGATTCAGCGACGCCTGAATGAAATAGTTTCCCAATCCGGGCAGCGCGAATATTCGCTCCACCACAACCGTTCCCGTTAACAGAAACGCGAGCGCCGGTCCGGTGTACGAAATGACCGGCATCAAACCACCGCGCAGCGCGTGTTTGATCAGGACGTCCTTTTCGCTCAACCCTTTTGCACGCGCGGTGCGAATGTAGTCAGAGCGCAGCACTTCGAGCATGCCCGCACGCGCGAGACGCGCGATGTAGGCCATGTAGATCGCCGACAGCGTAATGACCGGAAGGATCAGGTTGCGACTCGGAAACCCGCCCCAGCGCGAAGGCGGCAACCAGTAAAGACTGAGCGAGAAAACAAGGACCAGAATTGGACCGAGCACAAAGTTCGGCACGGAGATGCCGAGCATTGCGAGCGTCATCGACCCGTAGTCCCAACGCGAATTTTGTTTGAGTGCGGCGATCGATCCGGCGGTGATGCCAACGATCAGCGCGAGTATGTAAGCGAGCAATCCGACCGCGGCCGAAACCGGCAACGAGCGGCGGATGATTCCGTTCACCGATTGACCTTCGTACTTCAGCGACGTGCCGAAGTCGCCGTGACGGACGATGCCCCACAGCATCTTGCCGTATTGCTGGTACCACGGTTTATCGAGGCCGTATTTTTCGCGGATGCTCTTTTCGATAGCGGGAGGAAGTTGCTTCTCGCCGCTGTAGAAGTTGCCGGGGGCGAGCTTGATCAGACCCCATGTGATCGAGATCACAACCAGGATCGTAGGAATTGTGATCAGGAGTCGTCTGAGTATGAAGCGAATCATTGTGTCGCGGGCCGAGACTTAATCCGCCGTCATATCCGGAACGCCATAGTCCCACTTGGCGGGATCGCGTTCGATGTAAACGTATTTCCAGGGGAACAGTGAACCAGCGTTGGGATACATGCCCTTCACGTATGGCTTCTTACACCAATTGGTCGCTCCCGTATCGATCGGAATAACCGGTTGCGCGTCGAGCATGTATTTCTCGGCCTGGGCCAACAGCTCATATCGCTTTTGGGGATCCAGCATGCGGTTTGCTTCGTCGAGCATCGCGACGTACTTCGGATCGAGCCAACCCGTGCCACTTTCGCCGCCGGTATAGAACAGACTCAGAAACGTGAATGGATCCATGTAATCGGCGCCCCACAAGCCGCGTGCAAACCCCTTGTACTCGAGCTTCGACCTGGCGCTCAGGAATGTCTTCCACTCCATGTTGCGCAAGCTAATTGTGATGCCGAGGTTCTGTTTCCACTGCGCCTGCATAAACTCGGCCATCGCCTTGTTCGATTCCTGAGTGTTGTAGATGTACTCAACCTGGTCTACCGGAAAATTCGGACATGTAAAACTGCCGTCTGTTTTCTTTGTAACGGGATAACCAGCCTCGCCGAGCAGTCGCCGCCCTTCTTCGGGATTGAACGCATCGCCCTTCGGCTGTGGATAGTCCTTGAAGATCCCCTCGGGCGTGAAAGCAGTCAAGGGTTTGACGATCTTGCGCCACTTGGCCCACGCGATTTTGTCGATGGCATAGTTGAATGCCTTGCGCACGCGCACATCGTTCATCGGCGGCTGCGTAACGTTGATTTGCAGATAGTTAATGGCCGCCTCGGGGCCGTCCATGTAATCCTGCTTTACTCTTACTACTTCGAGCCATGCGTTCGGCACGGTGTGATTGAGCACCGCATCGACTTCACCGACTTTGTAGAGGTTCATGATCGTCGGATTGTCCGACATCGGAAAGAAGTGTATCTCGTCGAGTTTGACGGTCGCCGCGTCCCAGTACATCGGATCGCGTTCGACGACCATTATGTCGTACGGCCGCCACGTTTTCAGCTTGAACGGACCACAAGTGACGATGTTCTGCGGCAGGGTCCACGCTGAACCATACTTTTCTACCACCTGCTTCGGAACGATGCGGAAAACCTGGTGGGCCAGGAGTCCAACAAAGAACGGCGCTGGTTGGATCAGCGAGATCCGCACCATGTAGTCGCCAACAGCTTCGACGCCGATATCTTCGCCTGCAACCGGAACGAGCTCTTTGCCCGCTACGGCAGCTTTCAGTTTTGGATTTGCATCGAGCGCTTTGGTGCGGGCTTTTAGGTCGCCGGGCAGAGTCAGACGCTGCGGCGTGTGCATTCGTTTGTGAAAGTCAGAATCGATCGGCTCATGTGAATCGACTCCGTCCTTAAAATACTCACCACCTTTGCTGTTATCGAGCGGCAGGCCGGCAAGCGGTTCGGGCGGAGTGCTGTCGTCAAAGTCTTTGGC
>DASTOZ010000275.1:0-9342 GCA_035762365.1 Pyrinomonadaceae bacterium
GTGCAGCGTTTCGGCGGCGATCTGTGGCAACGTGTGTTCAAGGAAGTTGCGGCCGGTTATTCGGAGATCACCGCGAACCATCAGTACGTCGACGCGATGGCCATGCACATGGTGCTCAATCCCGCGCAGTACGAGGTCATCGTTACCAATAATTTGTTTGGCGATATTCTCACGGACGTCGGCGCGGCTATTCAGGGCGGGCTTGGTCTCGCGGCTTCGGGCAACATACATCCCGGGCGAGTCTCGCTTTTCGAGCCGGTGCACGGCAGCGCGCCGCCGATGGCGGGCAAGGGAATCGCGAATCCAATTGGATCTATTCTGACTTTGGCGATGATGCTAGAATACCTGGGTTTCCAAAAGCTGAGTGACGAAGTTGAAGAAGCAGTGCGTGCCGCGGTCTTGGAAAACGAGACGACGCGTGATCTTGGCGGGGAACTTTCTACGGAACAAGCAGGCGCGGCGATTATCTCGCGTCTTGGTTAACAATCGGGAAGCAATAAGGCATTAACCAATGGCGGCCTCACCGCCAGGGGCAATAGAAGTGGAGGCGTTATGACGAGTGCGGGGAAACTCACGACGAAGGCTATCGCGGTGATAGTGATACTGACGATGCTGGGTGCGGTCGGGCTTTCGCCAGTCATAATGGTCTTCTTTTTTGGCGTCATCCTCGTGATCTGGATCGTTGCGCGCCATACCCAGACACGCGAGGTTGAACGAATTTTCGATTTCTACGTCGCCGCGGACGCCATCCTGCGCGAAGAGGAACGACGCTGGTACGGGTTCGAGATCGCCGAGGTGATCGAGCAGGGCGAATGCCTCCTGGAGACAATGCCCGACGCGCCACCGCTGAACTATTTCGTGATTGGCGCGTTGTATCACCGTTTGGGCAATCATCAGGCGACGGTTGAGTATCTGACACGGCTCGTGGAAGACGAACGATACGACGAAGTGCATCGCACAATTCCATCGCCGCAACTGCGTCGTTACGTCTCGATGTTGCGTCAGATCGAGTATCATCCGTCGACTGCGCCGCAAACTCTCGCCGCGGTCCGGAGCCTCGAACGGGCCCGGCAAAAAAGCGCCGGCAGACTGTTGATGGAGAGTCGCGGGATGGTCGAGAATGAGAAGCAGACTGCCGTGCCGAGCATGGAAGCCGCGGAGGTTCAGGAGACGCCGCCGCCGTCGGAGATGAAGTTTGCGCCGTCAGTGCCATTGAGCTTGATCTCACCACCGCCACCGATTACGAAGGTGCTGCACGACATCTATCCCGAAGAAACGTCGTCGGCCACGAACTGATATTCTGCGCTTGTTTGAAACCCTGACAGCTGAAATCATCGCGATCGGGTCGGAACTCCTCGCACCCGATCGCACTGATACCAACAGCCTCTGGCTCACCGAAAAACTCAACCGCCTCGGCATCGAAGTCAAACTCAAGACGATCGTAGGCGACGACGATGCGCGTCTCGAAGAAGCGATCAAAGACGCTGTTCGTCGATCGAAAGTCGTGATTACGACCGGGGGTCTTGGTCCGACCGAAGACGACATCACACGCAAGATCACTGCGCGGGCCCTGGGGAGACGTTTGTTGCTCGACGAAGTGGTTCTCGCAGAGATTCGACAGCGGTTTCAGAGTTTTGGAGTGACGATGCCGGAGCGCAATTCGCGACAGGCGATGGTGATCGAAGACGCTGAAGTGTTGCCGAATCCAAATGGCACCGCGCCCGGGATGTTCATCGATCATCGAGGGACGGCGATCGTGTTGCTACCCGGTCCGCCGCGCGAGATGCATCCGATGTTTGAGAACCACGTCAGTCAGAAACTGGCGGGACGTGCGGGCAGTTTGTGTGTTGTGCGACGGCTGTTGCGCGTTGCGGGAATGGGTGAGTCGGCGGTGGATGAGAAGATTGCGCCGGTGTACACGCAGTATGACAATCCGGTGACGACGATACTGTTCAATCAGAGTGAGATCGAGATTCATCTGACGGCGCGCGGGCGGACGGAGAAGGAGGCGTGCGATCTGCTCGATCGTTTGTCGGGGCAGATTGAGGAGCGTTTGGGGAATGCGATCTTTTCGTTTGCCGGTGAGACGATGGAAGAGGTCGTTGGGTTGAAGTTGTCGGTCGGCGGTTACACGTTGGCGGTTGCGGAGAGTTGTACTGGTGGATTGGTAGCGCAACGGTTGACGGAGGTTCCGGGTGCGTCGAAATACTTCATTGAAGGTGTTGTGACTTATGCAAACGATGCGAAGGTTCGCGCGCTTGGTGTCGAGCCGATGTTGTTGATGGAGCACGGCGCCGTGAGTGCGCCGGTTGCGGAAGCGATGGCCGAAGGGATTCGAAAACGCGCAGGCACTGATTTCGGATTAGCGATCACGGGAATCGCCGGGCCTGGTGGAGGGACCGAGGAGAAGCCGGTGGGAACAGTCTTCATTGCGTTGTCCGACGAGGTCCAAACGGTCCATCGCAAACTTCACGTGCCGGGCGATCGCCACCTGATCCGCTGGCGTTCGTCGCAAGCCGCGCTGGACATGCTACGCCGGCGATTAAGTTAAATCCGTGCTTTCTTTGCCGACGCAGCCACTCCTCGACGAGGATGGTCCAGCGTCCATGGTCCCGCCAGCAGATCTTCAGGTAACGCCGCGAGTAGTCTTCCTTCACAAAACCTGCCCGTTCAGCAGTGCAATCGGAGCGATGTTGTCGCAGAAACTCCGCGCAGTCGCGTTGCACCGGCACAAACGCAGCACGACGCGCTTGCCTTCGATCGTTATTTTAGGATTCGGACCTGGTTGGGGCATGTGATAGTGTGGCGTCTCCGTTCACAAAATTTTAAGTTGCGCCACAGGAGCGATCTCAGTTGCGACTGGTGCTGGCCGTCATTTTTGCATACCTGATCGGCTCGATTCCGTTTGGGTACCTGATCGTGCGTGCAACCGGCGGCGGCGACGTCCGCGAGATCGGTTCGGGCGGCACCGGCGCGACAAACGTCTCGCGACGAGCAGGCAGGGCGGCGGGCGTGATGACGCTGATTCTCGACGCGCTGAAAGGCGTGCTTGCCGTCATCATCGCGAAGTCAATTTGGAATCTGGATAACACGGATTGGCTGATCGCGGCGGCCGCAGTTGCTGCGATGGTTGGCCACATTTTTCCAATATGGCTGCGGTTTCGCGGCGGTAAAGGCGTGGCTACAGGCGCCGGTGTGTTTCTCGCGCTCTCGCCGATGGCAGTTCTGTTTGCCGGTCTGGTCTTTGTTGCGATGGTTTGGTGGAGAAAAACAGTTTCATTAGGATCGCTCGCAGGCGCAGTGACGATCCCGGTGTATGTTTACTTCACACCGCATACAACGCCCCTGTTAGTAGCATCGGTCGCAGGCGCGTGGCTGATCGTATTTGCACACCGCGGAAACGTCGCGAGAATATGGAATGGCACTGAGCCACGCATTTCCGACCTGAGAAGATGACGAAGCGACTCGCGATCATTGGCGCGGGAAGTTGGGGGACCGCACTGGCAATCATCGCCGCGCGTGCCGGTCATGAAGTGACGCTCTGGTCGCGCGATCCCGACGTGGTCAAGTCGATCAACGGGCAGCGCGTCAACTCGCGATACTTAACCTCAGTTTCAGTACCTGACCGTGTGACCGCGACGAATGAGATCGCAAAGGCGTTGGACCATGCCTCACTCGTGCTACTCGCCGCGCCTTCACACGCTATGCGCGATCTTCTGACGCAGATGTCACCGGCGCTCGAGGAACCGGCAATCATCGTCAGCGTTTCGAAAGGCATCGAGATCGAGACCGGCAAACGCATCTCCGAGATCGTCAAAGAAGTTGTTGGCCGCGCGCACCTGTTCGTCTGTCTCTCTGGTCCATCGTTCGCGAAGGAAGTCGTAGAGGGGACGCCGACGGCCATCGTCGCCGCAAGCAAAGACGCAGCGGCAGCACGCACGGTGCAAGCGGATCTGAGTTTCGAGAACCTGCGCGTCTACACAAACGCCGACGTGATCGGCACAGAACTCGGCGGGTCCGTCAAGAACGTGATGGCCATCGCAGCGGGAATGACGACGGGACTCGGGCTCGGCTCAAACAGCGTCGCAGCGCTGATCACACGCGGACTCGCGGAGATCACGCGATTGGCGCGTCGCGAAGGGGCCCAGACGGAAACGCTGATGGGACTCGCAGGTCTCGGCGATCTCGTCCTCACGTGCACTGGCAGTCTTTCGCGTAATCGCTACGTCGGCGAGCAACTAGGGAAGGGAATTCCACTCGACGAGATCTGCGCGAGCATGAACGAAGTTGCCGAAGGCATCAAGACGACGCTCGCAGTGAAGCAACTGGCAGACAGGGCCGGACTCGAAATGCCAATCACGAACGAAGTAAAAGCCGTGCTCTATGACGGAAAGTCCGTGCGCGACGCGGTGGCAGAGTTGATGAGCCGGCCGCTGCGCGAAGAAGTTTAATCTACTTCCACAACATCGCCGACACGCACTTCGCCCGCGTTCACGACGCTCGCATACACACCTAAATTCTGATCGCATGTTTCAACGAGCGAACGGAGAACGCTCGGATCTTTTGGTATGCCTTTTTGCGCATTGGTGGCCATCGCACAGCGCTCGGTCGGCATTTCGCATTTCAACTCAACGCTACCGAGGCGCACTGTGGACCATTCAAACTCGACGAGACCTTCAACACCGTCGTGAGTTTCGATCAATAAATTAGGCCGAAAGCGTCGCACATCCCACATCGCGGCGGTATTCAATCGCGCCATCGCTTCAAGCGACGCCGTGGTCAACAAGTGGATTGGGAACGCGTCGAAGTGTGTGATTTGGGGAGCGCTGGCCGGCTGCAACGCCGATAGCGAGACCGATCTGTCGAGTAGCTCGGATAAACGCACGTTGACGTTGCTTTCATCACTGGCGACTTCGACGCCATTCGGAAAGCACATCACAACATGCGGAATGGCGCCCGCGTTCGGCGATTCACGATAAAACGCCCCACACTGCATCAACAGCGGCAGTCTCGAGCCGGTGGTAATCTCGCCGCTCGCTGCGTCGCGTATCGCCCAACCGCGGTCGGCAGGAATCCCGAGCGGGCCGATGTTGCACGAGTCGAGTTGCTCGCCCGCCATCGATTTCACCGCATAGCGCCAAATTTGTTTGACGGTTCCGATTTGCATTTTTTATATTCGCACCCGCTAGCCATCGGCCAACTCAGTGCCAAAAGTAAAGGAGCCTACCCAAATGTTCAAGACGTTGTGCGCGTCGCGTAAGAGTGTGCTTGTCTGTGTAATCGCTCTCGTCGCGATTTGCGTTGATGCACAGATTTACGCACAAACCCAAACGCCACCCGAGGGCGATCCACTGCGCGCGTTTCAATACCGCAGCATCGGTCCATATCGCGGTGGACGATCGGCCGCGGTTGCCGGAGTTCCATCGCAGCCGTTCGTCTATTACTACGGCTCGACCGGCGGCGGCGTCTGGAAGACTACAGACGGCGGCATCAACTGGGAAAACATCAGCGACGGCTCAGTATTTGGCACCGGTTCGGTCGGCGCGATCGCGGTCGCCGATTCCGATCCGAACGTGATTTACGTTGGCATGGGCGAGTCGCCGATTCGCGGCAACGTTTCGCACGGCGACGGAGTTTACAAATCAACCGATGGCGGCAAGACGTGGAAACGCGTCGGTCTCGAAGACACTCGACAGATCCCGCGCATTCGCATTCATCCGAAGAACCCCGACGTCGTTTACGTCGCAGCGTTGGGCCATGTGTGGGGTCCAAACGATCAGCGCGGCGTCTTTCGTTCCAAAGACGGCGGCAAGACGTGGGACAAGGTTTTTAGTCGCGGCAACAAGGCGGGCGCGATCGATCTGATTCTCGATCCGTCGAACCCGAACGTCATGTACGCCGGTTTCTGGGAGGTCTATCGAAAACCGTGGACGCTCGAGAGCGGTGGACCAGGCGGGGGCATCTTCAAGTCGGTTGACGGCGGCGATACGTGGACGGAGTTGACGCGCAATCCGGGAATGCCGCGCGGGACGGTCGGCAAAATCGGCATCACGGTTTCACCGGCAAATCCCGATCGCGTGTGGGCCATCGTCGAAGCGGAAGACGGCGGCGTGTTTCGTTCAGACAACGCGGGCCGCACCTGGACCAAGGTCAATGACGAACGACGGCTGCGCCAACGCGCGTGGTACTACACGCGCATCTACGCCGACACCAAGAACCCCGACATGGTTTACATCTTGAACGTCCAGTTCTTCCGTTCGAATGACGGCGGACGCACCTACACCGCGATCGCCGTTCCACACGGCGACAATCACGATCTCTGGATCTCGCCCGAAGATCCCAACCGCATGATTCAAAGCAACGACGGCGGCGCAAACGTTTCATTCAACGCCGGCAGGAGTTGGACCGAGCAGGACCAACCGACGGCGCAGTTTTATCGCGTCGCGCTCGACAACGACTTTCCTTACAACATCTATGGCGCGCAGCAGGACAACTCGACCGTGCGCATTGCGAGTCGCACGATGGGTGGCGGGATCGACACGAGCGACTGGTGGGACGTCGGCGGCGGTGAGTCAGGCTGGATCGCGCCGTCGCCGAAAGATTCGAACATCGTTTTCGCAGGTTCATACGGAGGGTTGTTGACTCGCTACGATCACCGCACGCGCCAGGAGCGCGACATCAATCCGTATCCAAACAACCCGATGGGCTCGGGCGCTGACGTGTTGAAGTACCGCTTTCAGTGGAACTTTCCGATCGTCTTTTCACCGCACGATCCGAATAGTCTCTATGCAGCCGCCAACGTCGTCTTCAAGACCACCGACGAGGGGTCGAGCTGGCAGGCGATCAGTCCGGATCTAACGCGCAACGACAAGGCGAAACAGGGCGCGTCGGGTGGTCCGATCACGAAAGACAACACGAGCGTCGAGTACTACGCGACGATCTTTGCACTGATGGAGTCGCCGGTGCAGGCGGGCACGATCTGGGCGGGCAGCGACGACGGACTGGTCCACGTGTCGCGCGACGGCGGCAAGAACTGGTCCAACGTGACTCCGCCGGCGAGCATCATGCCGGAGTGGATTCAGATCAATTCGATCGAGGCGTCGCCACACGACGCCGCCACAGCTTACGTCGCGGCGACGATGTACAAGTGGGACGACAACAAACCGTATCTCTATCGCACCAGCGACTACGGCAAGACGTGGAAGAAGATCACAAACGGCATTCCGGATACCGCTTTCACGCGCGTTATTCGCGAGGATCCAAACAAGCGCGGGCTGCTTTACGCCGGAACGGAGACCGGAATGTACGTCTCGTTTGACAACGGCGAACGCTGGCAGTCGCTGCAACTCAATTTGCCGGTCGTGCCGATTACGGACCTCGCAATTCACAAGCGCGAGAAGGAGTTGGTGGTTGCGACGCAGGGACGATCGTTCTGGATTCTCGACGATCTGCCGCTGCTGCATCAACTCGTCGATGCGGGTGGTTTCGATGCGGTGAAGAACACGCAACTGTTCAAACCGAAAGAGAGTTATCGCACGCCCGGAGGCGGTGGCTTTCCGTTGTCTCCAACAGCGACGGTTGGCAGAAACCCGGCGAACGGGGTCGTTGTTTACTACTCGCTGAAGGCGAAGCCCACGACAGATCTCGAACTCGAGTTTCTCGATACCGCGGGCAAGTCGGTTCAGAAGTTCACAGCTCGCTTGCCCAAAGAGGGAGCAGCGCCGGGCGGGCAAGCGGCCGCGCCGCCTGCTGGTGGCGGCGAAGGTGGATTTGGTCCACCGCCAACTCCACAGCCGCCGACGAACGTCGGGCTGAATCGTTTTGTTTGGGACACTCGTTATGCCGACGCCACGCGGTTTCCGAACCTGATCCTGTGGGCCGGCGAGATGCGTGGGCCAAAACTTCCGCCCGGCAACTACCAGGTGCGAATGAAAGTCGACGGTCAAACGCTGACGCAGAGCTTCGAGATCAAACCCGATCCGCGTTTGAACACAACTGCCGCGGATTACGCGAAACAGGCCGAACTCGGTTTGAAGATCCGGGACAAGTTGACCGAAACGCACAACGCGATCATTCAGATTCGCGACGTGCGCAAGCAGGTGGACGATTTGTTGAAGCGCGTCGCCGGACAGCCGCAGTTCAAGACGGTGAACGATGCGGGCACGGCATTGAACAAGAACCTGACCGCGATCGAGGAGACGCTGTATCAGACGAAGAACCAGAGCAACCAGGATCCGTTGAACTATCCGATTCGTCTCAACAACAAGCTGGCAGCGCTGGCGGGTGTCGTCGGGAGCGCGGAGTCGGCGCCGACGGCGCAGTCGTACGCGGTTTACGACGAGTTGGTGACGCAGATCGACGCGCAGTTACAAAAGCTCGCGCAAGTGATGAAAACGGACGTCGCCGCGTTCAATCAACTCGTGCGCGATCAAAATATTCCGGCGGTGGTGGTAAAGTAAATCCGTGGATCAAAGACCAGTTACCACCAGGGAACTTGCAACTTTAACGCAGGCGAAGTTAACGGGCGACGACGCGATCGTCGTCACTGACGTGAGTCACGATTCGCGTCGCGCAGGCGCGGGCGCGTTGTTTGCCGCCGTCTCAGGCGCGGTGTTTGACGCGCACAAGTTCGTCCCGCAAGTGATGGCCCAGGGCGCCGTCGGCGTGATTTCCGAGCGCGCTGCGCCGGATAACTTCGGCGAACAAGGCGTGTGGCTGCAAGTCGGCAATATCCGCCGCGCGATGGCGCTCGTGGCCGCTGCCGTTCAGCATCATCCATCGCGCGAGCTTCAACTCGCGGGCATCACCGGCACGAACGGCAAGACGACCACCGCGTATCTGATCGCTTCGATTCCCGAAGCGGCCGGTGAACTCGTCGCGATGACGGGCACAGTCGAATACCGCCTCGGCAAAGAACGATTCAAAGCCGATCGCACCACGCCGGAAGCGCCTGACATGCAGCGACTGCTCCGGCAGGCCGTCACGATAGGCTGTCGCACCGCGGTGATGGAGTGTTCGTCACAGGCAATGGATTTTCATCGTTGTGATGAGCTCGAGTATGCCGTCGCGGTTTTCACCAACCTCACGCGCGACCATCTCGACTATCACAAGACGATGGAAAACTACTGGTACGCCAAACAGCGACTGTTCGATGGACGGCTTGGCACTCGACCTCGGAACTCCGTGATCAATGTCGACGATCCCTATGGCGTCGAGCTCGCTGACTCGCTCGAAAAGGAAAATTTACGCGTGATTCGCTACGCAGTTAACGGTGATGCTGACGTTACTGCGCGCGATCCGGAGTTCTCGTTGACTGGCATGCGTTTTCGACTCTCGACGCCT
>DASTOZ010000276.1:0-15448 GCA_035762365.1 Pyrinomonadaceae bacterium
TCTTCCTCTCAGCCCAACAAAAAAGCGCTTAATCGCGGCGAGGGTTTCACGTGGAACCTCCCTTATGATAATGTGCCCGGGACACGTGAAACACCTTTCAGGAGAGGTGCCCCCGCTGAATAGATGGCTAGAATAATAGCCGTAGCGAACCAAAAAGGCGGAGTCGGTAAGACGACTACCGCGGTCAATCTAGCCGCCATTATCGCCAGTTGGGGGAACCGAGTCCTGCTCGTCGATGCCGACCCGCAAGGAAATGCCACCTCAGGCGCAGGCGTCCAGCGCGGCAGTTTCAGACGAGGGCTCTACCATTCCCTTGTCTTAGACGAGCCAATCTCCTCGATCACGCTTCCAACCGTAGTCTCCTCGCTCGAAGTCGTCCCTTCCAATAAAGATCTTGCCGGCGCGGAGATCGAACTGGTCGAAGTCGAGCAGCGGGAGTTTCGTTTGAAACGTGCCCTCGCCGCAGTCGAGCCGAACTACGACTATCTAATTATCGACTGTCCGCCGTCTCTCGGACTGCTGACACTCAATGCCCTAACGGCCGCGAAGTCGTTGGTCGTGCCCATTCAGTGTGAGTATTACGCGCTCGAAGGTGTCACCGAGCTCTTCGATACTCTCGCCCGCATCCGGCGACTGCACAACCCCGGTCTGATGATCGAAGGCCTCCTGCTCACGATGTACGACGAGCGCACAAATCTTTCAGCCGCGGTCGCCGCCGACTTGCGCGACTTCTATGGTCTTCAGGTTTTCCAGACGGTAATCCCACGAAACGTGAGACTGGCCGAAGCCCCCAGCCACGGCAAACCAATCATCGCTTACGACGCAAATTCTAAAGGGGCCGAAGCGTATTCGCGATTGGCCCGGGAGATTGTCTATGAATCGAAAAGCGCTGGGTCGGGGTCTGGGGGCGCTGCTGTCCTCTGACCGCACGATCGACCTCGGAGCCGAACCATCGGAAGTTGACCTCGACTTGATAATCCCGGGACCGATGCAGCCCCGGACTAACTTCGACGAAGCGGCGCTCGAAAGTCTGGCGGAATCCATCAGGACCCACGGCGTCGTCCAGCCATTGCTGGTAAGACGCCGCGGCGAAGGTTTCGAGTTGATCGCTGGCGAGCGGCGCTGGCGGGCGGCAAAGTTAGCGGGGCTTACTCGTGTGCCCGTTCTTGTGAAGGACGTCGCCGACCAAAACCTCCTCGAAATCGCTCTCATCGAGAACATCCAACGCGAAGATCTAAACCCCATCGAAGAGGCGCAAGCCTACAAGCGCCTCATCGAGACGGTCGGACTGACTCAGGAAGCGCTGGCGACGCGCGTCGGCCGCGATCGCTCCTACATCACAAACTACCTGCGGCTCCTGAAACTCCCGGAGGATTTGCAAAAACTCGTCATCGAAGGTCGACTCTCGACTGGTCACGCCCGAACGATCCTGGGCTTGTCGCACGCGGATCTCCAACGTCGACTTGCGCGGCAAGTTCTCGAGGACGGACTCTCGGTGCGGGCCACGGAGATCCTGGTGCAGAAGGCGTCCGCAGATAAGCCACCGAGAGTTCCCCGTGTGGCGCAGACAGTCGACCCGAACATCAGGGCGGCTGAGACGAAGCTGAGGCGGGCTCTCGGAACGCAGGTTCGGATCGTGCAGATGGGAAGCGAAGGTCGCGGCAGAGTCGAAATCAGCTTCTACAACGCGCAGGATCTCGATCGCATCTACGACCTCCTCATCACGGCGTCGCCAGTTTAAGGCCGACGTAAAACGTAAGACAGTACAATGTACAATCGAAACTGGAGGCCAACTCCTCGAACTTCCACCAAACAACGACAATGGAATCAGCCGCTACCAAACCCGGGGCGTCGGTTGACCCTCTATTGTCAGCATGTTAGACTCGCCCGCTTTTCGGCGGGCATAAACAACAAACAGATAGAGGAATCGGATGTTCCTGGCAGAAGCCTCAATTCAGTTGGTTCCTGACGGCACCTTGCTGCTCCACTTGGTCGTGATCTTCTTGATGGTCTTCATCCTGAACCACACACTGCTCAAGCCCATCAACCGCATACTTGCAGAGCGCGAAAAGCAGATCGGCGGACGTCTCAACGAAGCGCAAATGTTGAGCACTGAAGCCGAAGAAAAGACGAGGCAATACCAGGCAGCGTTGCGCGATGCCCGTTCGGAAGGTTACCGGTTATTGGAAAAGGAACGCGCCGCCGGGCTAAAGCAGAAGGATGAAAGGGTCCGGCAGCATCGCGAACAGCTTTCGCAAAAGGTTGCGAAGGAACTCGAATCGATCCAGAAGCAGCAGGAAAAGGTCCGAGCCGAACTCGAACAGCAAGCGGACTCGATGGGCGTATTAATAAGTTCTCAAATACTGCGCCGCCGCACTTAAAAGCACGATGTACATACTTGCGTCTTGGGAACTACCCGCATGGGCCAACTATCCAGGTCTCGAAGCCTGGAAGTTTTTCAATCTCTTTGTCTTCACCGGCGTGATGATCTACATCCTGCGGCGGAAGATCAGCGAAGCGCTGGCGCAGCGCCGCGACGCGATCAAGCAGGAGTTGGTCGACGCGCAGCAGCGCAGGGAACGCGCGTTGGCCCAGGTTGCTGAGGCCGAGGCGAAGTTGAACCACCTCGACGCCGACATCCAGTCGGTCCATGAACACGCACTACAGGAAGCCAAATCCGAACGCGAGCGACTGGAAACCGCAACCAAGCGTGAACTCGAAAAGCTCGAGCACCAGGCGAGCAGAGAAATGGAAACCGCGGACAAAGTCGCGCGCAAACAATTGCGCCAGTTTTTCGCGAAACGAAGCATCGACGTTGCGCGCAACGCGGTGAGCACGCAAATGCGGCCCGAAGACGACGTGTTGCTGATCAAGGAAAGCATTGGTGAATTGAGGAGGACGCGAGTTTGAGTTTGCAGACAGTTGCGCGTCGTTACGCGTCAGCCCTCGCCGATGTTGTTATTGACAGAAAAGAGGAGCGCGAGGTCCAACAGGAGATCGATCAATGGGCCTCGATCATCGAGGCCAACCGGGAGCTGAAGGAAGTCTTTGCGAATCCCACCGTCGCGTCTGACGACAAGAGCAAAGTGCTCGAGGAGTTGATTTCGCGCACGCGCGTGAGACCGACGACGGCGAGTTTTCTTCGCGTGCTGTTGAAAAATCAGCGCCTCTCCCAGTTGCGAGATGTAGCCGAACGTTTCGCCCGGGTGCTCGACGAGCGCGGCGGTGTCGTTTCCGCCAGCGTCACGACGGCGAAACCAATTCCGGAAGATCTCAAAAACCAACTGCGCGACACTCTCGCAGCCGCAACCGGACGAAGCGTGCGCGTCACCTTCAACACCGACGAGACAATCATCGGAGGTTTGGTCGCCCGCATCGGCTCGACCATTTTCGACGGCTCCGTTCAAAATCGACTGGAGCGCTTGTCAGACGAACTCGCGGGTCGTTAAAAGGCAAGTAATTTAGAGGAAATCATGGAACCGATAAGAGCTAGCGAAATCAACGAGATTATTCGTCAACAGATCGAAAACTTCGATAACAACGGCACCGTCACCGAGGTCGGCACCGTTATCAAGATCGGCGACGGCATCGCCGAGATCCACGGTCTGGAAAAGGTCATGGCCGGCGAACTGCTCGAGTTTCCTCATGACGTTCGCGGTCTGGCGCTCAACCTCGAAGAGGACAAAGTCGGCGCGGTATTGTTCGGCGAGTTCCAGACGATTCGCGAGGGCGATCTCGTGAAGCGCACCGGTCGCATCATGCAGGTGCCCGTCGGCGAAGCGCTGGTCGGCCGCGTGGTTGACGTGCTCGGCAACCCGATCGACGACCGTGGTCCAATCCTCACAGAGCACTACTATCCCGTCGAGCGCATCGCTCCGGGCGTAGTAGATCGGCAGCCGGTGAAAGAGCCACTGCAAACTGGTCTCAAGGCAATCGACGCGATGGTGCCTATCGGTCGTGGTCAGCGCGAACTGATTATCGGCGATCGACAAACAGGCAAGACCGCAGTCGCCGTCGATACGATCATCAACCAAAAAGGTAAAGACGTAATCTGCATCTATGTCGCGATCGGTCAGAAGGCCTCGACCGTGGCCCAGGTCGTGAAGACGCTTCAGGACTTTGGCGCGATGGATTACACGATCGTGATCAAAGCGACTGCTTCCGATCCCGCCGCGATGCAGTTTCTGGCGCCTTACTCCGGCGCTGCGATGGGCGAATACTTCCGCGACAACGGCAAGCACGCGCTCACGATCTACGATGACCTTTCAAAACAAGCCGCGGCGTATCGCGAGATCTCGCTGTTGCTTCGACGCCCACCGGGGCGCGAAGCGTATCCGGGCGACGTCTTCTATCTTCACTCGCGTCTACTCGAACGCGCGGCGAAACTTTCCGACCTCAAGGGTGGCGGTTCGCTGACGAGCTTGCCGATCATCGAAACGCAAGCGGGCGACATCTCAGCGTACATTCCGACAAACGTCATCTCGATCACCGACGGCCAGATCTTCCTCGAAGCGGACCTCTTCAACAGCGGCTTCCGCCCGGCAATCAACGTCGGCAACAGCGTTTCGCGCGTAGGCGGATCGGCGCAGATCAAGGCGATGAAGCAGGTCGCCGGAACGTTGCGTCTGGACCTGGCTCAATTCCGCGAACTTCAGGCGTTCGCGCAGTTCGGCTCGGATCTCGACCGCGCGACGCAGGCACAGTTGGCGCGCGGACAGCGACTCACCGAAATCCTGAAACAGCCGCAATATCAACCGATGGACGTCGAGAAACAGGTGCTCGTGATCTGGGCGGCGACTAACGGTTACGTCGACGACGTTGCGGTCGAAGACGTGCGACGCTTCGAGTTGGGCCTGTTGAAGTTCGTCGAAAACTCGAATCCTGGTCTACTCGCCGCGATCGCTGAAAAGAAGTCGTTGACGGACGAAATCAAAGCAGATCTGAAGCAGGCGTTGGAAGACTTCAAAGACACATGGCAGCGGCAAGATGACGGCATGGATTTTCCCGGCGCGTCAGCAAGGGAGGCATCGACGGCCGCGGCGCCCTCAGTTTAAGCAATGCCGAATCTTCTGGACATTCGCCGGCGCATCAAGTCGGTCAAGAACACGCAGCAGATCACTAAAGCCATGAAGATGGTGTCTGCCGCGAAACTCAAACGCGCGCAGGATCGCGTCGTAACCGCGCGTCCGTTTGCAAACAAGATGATGGAGGTGCTCGGCGAACTCGCCAAACGAACCGACGAAAACTTTCATCACCCACTGCTCGATCGACGTGGCGACGAACGCTACCTGCTCGTTCTCGTAACCGCCGACAAGGGACTGTGCGGCGCCTTCAACACGAACCTGACGAAAGCCGCTCAAGCGTTCATCAAAGACAATCCGGACAAGACCGTCGAGCTGCTCCCAATTGGGCGTAAAGGCCGCGACTTCTTCCGCAATCGTCACGCGACGCTGGTCGGCGAGTTCCTCGGACTGACGGGAAAGGGACGCGTCGAGTTCTCCGAAGCACTCGAAGTTGCTCGACACACCATCAAGCTCTACACGGACGACCCGGGCATCGACAAGGTGTTTCTGATCTACAACGAGTTCAAGTCCGTGCTCTCGCAACGCGTTGTGCTCGAACAGTTGCTACCTGTCGCGCGCGCACAGGAAGAAGATACGGAAACCAAGTCTCAACAAGCGGTGAACCTCGTCGACTACATCTACGAGCAACCGCCGGAAGAAATATTTGCCCGGCTGTTGCCGCGGCTGGTCGAAACGCAGATCTTTCGAGCGCTGCTCGAGTCAGTGGCCTCCGAACATGGAGCGCGCATGACCGCGATGGATTCCGCGTCGAAGAATGCGAGCGAGTTGATCGACACTTTGACGTTGAACATGAATCGCGTCCGTCAGGCCGCCATCACCAATGAAATTATCGAAGTCGTTTCCGGAGCGGCTGCCCTCTAAAACGTCCTCCAGAACGATTAGCCGGTACCTCCCACTGATTGCCTGGATGGCGTTCATCTCGTTTGCTTCAACCGGTAACTTCTCCGCCTCAAACACGTCGCGCATCATTGGACCACTCGTGCTGTGGTTGTTTCCGGACACGACTCCGGAGACGATGCTGACGATCCACGGTGTCACGCGAAAGCTCGCGCACCTGACGGAGTACGCGCTACTCGGAGTCCTCGCCGCCCGGGCTTTTCGCGGCTCGCCTCGCGAAGGATTACGGGCGCGCTGGTTCCTTGCTTCGCTGGTGCTCGTTGTTGTCTACGCGCTGGTCGATGAGTATCATCAGGCGTTCGTTCCCTCCCGCACCGGCTCGATTTACGACAGCCTGATTGACATGGCCGGCGGGTTTGCCGCTTTGATCGCAGTCAGACGGCGCGACTGGTTCCGGTCTTCCTTACCCCGGAGGCGTGCATCAAATTCCCCCGTGTGATCGTATAATCCGGCTGGTTTCGATTCTTGTCAGGAAATGAGGCTCAAATGGGAATACTTGACCGCCTAAGCCCTAGTTCGCAGTTCATCGAGGTAATCGAGTGGCTGGACGATAGCAGCAACACCCTCGTGTATCGCTTTCCGGTGAAAGACCAGGAGATCAAGAACGGCGCACAGCTCATCGTGCGCGAATCGCAGGCCGCGATCTTCGTGCATGAAGGCCAGATCGCGGACCAGTTTCCCCCGGGCCGTTACACGATCGACGGCGGCAACACGCCGATCCTCTCGAAGCTGGGCGCTTGGAAGCACGGTTTCAACTCGCCGTTCAAGTCGGAAGTTTACTTTGTAAATACGAAGCAGTTCACCGATCTGAAGTGGGGCACGCCCAACCCGGTGATGATGCGCGACAGCGACTTCGGCATGGTCCGATTGCGTGCGTTCGGTATCTACTCGATGCGTGTTGGTGACCCGAAGGCGTTCATTTCGGAGATCGCGGGAACGAATGCCCACTTCGTAACGGAGGACATTGAAGGTCAACTCAAGCGCACGCTCGTGAGCGGCTTTAGCGACGCACTCGCCGAGTCGAAGATCGCGGCGCTCGATCTCGCTTCAAACTACGACGAACTCTCCGCGCTGACACGGCAGAAGCTTAACGAAGACTTTCAGTCGTTTGGCTTGCAGTTGACGAAGTTCCTTGTTGAGAACATCTCGTTGCCACAGGAAGTGGAAGCGGCGATGGACAAACGCACGTCGATGGGTGTCATCGGCGACGTCGGTCGTTACACGCAATTCCAGGCTGCCGATGCGATGCGCGATGCCGCGCAGAATCAGGGCGGCGGCGCGGGCGCCGGTGTAGGGCTCGGCGCTGGTTTCGCGATGGGAAATGCAATGGCCGGAGCGATGAGCGACGCCATGCGACAATCGAAAGAAGGCGGTGGTGGCGCTTCGCAATCAGCCGCCGCGCCATCCTCGGGAATCCCTTGTGCGCAGTGTGGTCATCGCAATCCACCGAACGCCAAGTTCTGTCAGGAGTGCGGTGCGCAGCAAGGACCGGCGAAGTGCGCGAATTGCCAGTCGGATTTGGCCCCCGGTGCTAAGTTCTGCAATGAGTGCGGGCAGAAAGTTTAAGGACGGCGAGGCATAGCCGTCGCCGCACATCAGACGGCGGCGCCGTTGCCCACAGGTCCACTAAGTCTGCAACGGCCTGAACGAGTGTAAACCTCATGCTGAGAGCGTTGACGCGTCCCCGGCGAGTAGTCATAACCGGCATGGGGTGTGTCACTCCTTTGGGAATCGGCCGCGAAGCATTCTGGCGCGGACTCATCGCTGGTGAAAGCGGGGTCCGTCGCATCGCGGCCTTTGATCCTTCCAGTTTCCCCGTCCAGATTGCCGCTGAAGTTCCATCGTTCGACTGGGAAGCTCAACTCAATCCGAAAGATCGCAAGCACGTACCGCGGACCGTGCCGCTAGCGCTTGCGGCCGCGCGTGAAGCACTCGAAGACGCGAAACTGTTTCCAAACGATCTATCGCTCGAGGAGCGTCGCGCGTTTGGCGTTGAGTTAGGCACGGGTGGCGGCGGACTCGCATTCACCGAACAACAATACGAATACTGGTACGTTGGTCCAACGAGCAAAGCGAGTGTCTACACGATTCCCGCTTCGACGCACGGTGGACTGTCAAGCGAGCTCTCGATGGCGTTTGGTCTACGTGGTCTTTCGCACATCGTCTCGACGGGTTGCACCAGTTCCACCGACGCGATGGCTTACGCCGCGCAACACATCGCGCTCGGCCGTCAGAACGTGATGCTTTCCGGCGGCGTCGACGCACCGATCGCGCCGGGCATTCTCGCCGCATTCAACCTCATGACGGTGTTGACAAACGATTGGAACGACGAACCGCATCGAGCTTCGCGCCCGTTCTCTCGCAGTCGATCGGGAATCGTTTTAGGCGAAGGCTCGTGGATCTACGTGTTGGAAGAACTGCGCCATGCGATGAATCGCGGCGCGAAGATCTACGCGGAGATCACCGGCTACGGAGCGACCTGCGATGCGTATCATCGAGTGCGCCTCGCTGAAGACGGTCACGAGCCTGCACGCGCAATGCAACTCGCGCTAGACGACGCCGGCTGCGAACCAAAAGACATCGATTACGTGAACCTCCACGGCACGTCGACGCTGCTGAACGATCGCATCGAGACCAGCGCCTTGAAGCTGGCGTTTGACGGACATGCAGCGCGGATACCGATGTCCGCGACGAAGTCACAGATCGGACACCCGCAAGGTGCGAGCGGCGCCGCAGGTCTCGGCGCGGCCCTCTGCGCGATGCACACAAACAAGATCCCGCCAACGATCAACCTCGACGACCCTGATCCCGATTGCGATCTCGATTACGTCCCCAACCAGGCACGCGAAGCGAGCGTTCGCGTCGCGCTGTGCAACTGCATCGGTTTTGGATCGAAAAATAGTGCGCTGGTGGTGCAGAAGATCAATTGATGCTCGAAAAGTTCAAGCGGCGAAGTTACGAGCTCGAGTACATTGACACGGGGAACTACACGGCGACCGAGTACGACGACTGCATCGGCGAGCTGCAAGTCGTGAATCGGTGGATGGGCGATGCGCACACGTTGAAGAGCACGCTGCTGAAGGACGTTGCGGCGGCAGGATTGAAACGGTTTTCCGTTCTCGACGTCGGCGCCGGATCCGGCGAGCTGTTGCGTGTCGCGGCGAGCTGGTCCAGGGAAACGGGCCGCAAGCTTCGTGCCGTTGGGCTCGAGCTAAACGAGCGGTCAGCGTCGGCGATTCTGGAAGAGTCACACGGCTTTCCTGAAATCACTGCCGTGCGTGGCGATGCGTTGTCGCTGCCGTTCGCTGACGCAGATTTCGATTACGTGATTTGTTCGCTGTTTACTCATCATTTTGTTGAAACGCAGGTGGTCCAGATTCTGCGGGAGATGGGTCGAGTTGCGCGCCGGCGGATCATCGTGATCGATCTGCATCGTCATCCGATTGCTTATTTTCTTTACACGACGATCGCGAAGCTGGTTTTGAAGAACCGTTTGATTCGTCACGACGGTGCGCTGTCGATACTCAGAAGTTTCAAAGCGGAAGAACTATTTGAACTGGCGAAACGGGCGGGGCTGCGCAACGCGTGGGTCGAGCGCCACTTTCCGTTTCGCCTGGCCCTGAATGCGCAAACCAGTTGATAACAACTACGACGTAATCATCGCGGGCGGTGGACCAGCCGGCGCGAGCGCTGCGATTCATCTTGCGCACGGTGGTGTGCGTGTCTTGCTGATCGAGCAAAAGAAGTTTCCGCGAGCGAAGTTGTGCGGCGAGTTCATTTCGCCTGAATGTCAGGCGCACTTTGAGAAACTCGGTGTCGCCGGTGCGATGGTCTCGTCTGGTCCGGCGTTGCTTGATGAAACTGTTTTCTATTCCAGCAAGGGGCATCACGTTGCGGTGCCTAGTAGTTGGTTCGGTGGGGGACGGGCGGCCTACGGTTTGAGTCGCGCGGTAATGGACGAAGTGTTGCTGCGAAGTGCGCAGGAGAACGGTGTTGTCGTTCATGAAGGCGCAAGCATTACTGAACCTTTATTGGATGGCGATGCCGTCGTGGGTGTGCGTGTGAAGATCGACGGCGCGCAACATGAGTTTCGTGCTCCGATAACGATCGACGCCACAGGACGCGCTCGCATCCTCTCGCGAAAGCTGAATCACGGGAACAGCGAGCGTCCGAGCCTCGTCGCCTTCAAAGCACACTTCAGGAAAACGAAAGTCGCACCGGGCGCGTGCGAGATCTACTTCTACCCCGGTGGTTACGGTGGACTGAGCACGGTCGAAGCCGGCACGAGCAATCTGTGTTTTATCATTTCCGCGGACCACGTTAAGCGTTGCAATTCAGATCCGAACGCGGTCTTGCGCGAGTGTGTAATGAAAAACCGGCGAGCAGCGCACACGCTTGAAACGGCTGAGGTGAGTTCCGAGTGGTTGAGCGCCTCGTGGGCACGGTTTGGTCGTCAAAGACCGAGTCCCGCCGCGGGTCTGCTGGCGATTGGCGATTCGGCAGCGTTTATCGATCCGTTCACGGGTAGCGGGATGTTGATGGCGTTTGAAAGCGGTGAACTGGTGGCCCGTGTGGTTCTTCGTCATCGGCACGAAGCTTCGGCCGAACTGGAAGCAAGTTACACCGCGGCTTACCGGCAAACTTTTGACTCGCGTCTGCGAATTTGTGGATTGCTTCGTCGCGCCGCGTTCAGTCCTCGTCTCGCGGAGTTCGGTATCGCGATCTGCGCCGCCAGCGAACGCTTTCGCAATCGGCTTGCGCGCTCGACTCGGGCCCACCCGAAATCACATAAATTCTTGCCAGAGAAGCTCTTTTAGAGTAAAAAGGCTAGGCAGTTTGGTCTCTCTTCAGCTTCTAGTCTCTCGTCCACGGAAAGCGAAACGTAAATAAAGTCTTGAGTGACTGCGCGAGGTAAGAGTCGCGAAATTTAGTTAAGGAGAACACGGCGATGTTTGTATCCTTCATGTCCGGGCTTGTCAGATCATGTCGCATCACTTCCCTGCTGGTGATCGTCCTCGCAGCGGCGAGTGTGGCCTTCGGACAGGCACAGTCGAATGCTGCCGACCTTCAAGGCACCGTACGAGACGCGACTGGCGCCGTAGTCACAAACGCGACGGTCACCGCGCGTAACGCCGCGACAAACGTCACGCGTTCCGCAACGACGAACGACGAAGGTCTTTATCGCATCATCAATCTGCCCCCAGGCGACTACGAAGTCACGGTGGAAGCCGCGAACTTCAAGAAACTCGTGCTGCCCACGATCACCGTCACCATCGGCCAGACGGCCCAATTGAACGCAGACCTTCAACCGGGTGAGATCTCCGAAACCGTGGTTGTCTCTGACGCGACTTCGCAGGTCGTCGAGACGACGAAGACGGCCGTCGCAACCACGATCCAACAGCAGCAAATCAACAGTCTTCCGATCAATGAACGCAACTACATCAATTTCGCGACATTGTCGTCGCCGGTCAGCCGCGACAACGGCCGTCCAATCGGACCAGCGCCCACGACAGGCTTGAACTTCGGCGGACAGCGCGGGCGTTCGAACCTCGTGCAGGTTGACGGCGCTGATAACACTGACAACTCAGTGAACGCGTCGAAATCAACTGTCAGCCAGGAAGCGGTGCAGGAGTTTCAGGTAGTAATCAACTCGTTCGCGCCGGAGTTTGGTCGTTCCGCAGGCGGCGTCGTGAACGTCGTCACGAAATCCGGAACGAGAGAGCTTCATGGAAACATGTTCGGGTTCTTGCGTCACCGGAGCTTCCAGGCGCGCAATGCGTTCGCACCGATTGAGGATCCGCCATTCACGCGAACGCAGTATGGTTTCACGATCGGCGGTCCGTTCAACCCGGAACACACATTTTTCTTCTTCGCGTTCGAACAACGCCGACGCAACGAATCGGGCTTCTTCACGAGCAACGTCGCGCAAGGTCTGACGGCGTCTGTTACGTTGCCTCCGCTTGCTCCCGGGTTCCCGGCACAAACGCTGAATAACCTGACTCCCCAGCAGGCGGCTTACATCAATGGCCTGCTGGCTCTCGGCGGCAGCGCGACGCAACTCGGTGTTGGCTATGCCTATCTTGCTTCGGGTGGCGGCAGCACCGCGCTGAACGGATTTAACCCGCTGCTGGCAACAGGCGCACCGTTCACTCCGGGCACGGTGATCGGAAGCCGGTTCTTCCTGAGTGGCGCGCCGATTCCGCTCAACACCGTCAACAGCCTGGGCCAGCCGATCGCTTTCCGGCCGTTGCGCAGTCTGCAATCCGTTTTTCCAATCACGGATCGGACGACATTCAACTCGTTCCGGCTGGACCACATGATCACGCCGAATCAGCAGTTAACTCTGCGCTTCGGTTACAACCCGAGCGAGATCACCGGCATTCAGGTCGAATCGCAGAACCAGTCGCTTGGTCAGAACGATTTTTCGCGCACCGGTATTCAAACTCTCCGCGACGTTCCGGTCGTGGCGACTCTGACGTCGACGCTTTCGCCGACCGTCGTTAACGAAGCGCGATTCAACTTCGGCCTGCGCCGCGCGACTTTCAAATCGCAAAACGGCGACGCCGTTGCTTTCAACATCTCCGGCACGGCGTTCATCGGTCGCGAACTCTTCTCGCCGGTGCTGCGGTCCGAAACGCGTTATGAGTTCACCGACAACATCAACATCGTTCGTGGCTCTCATAACTTCAAATTCGGCGGCGACGTTGCGTTCGTGCGCATTCCGGAAGCGATTTTCGAACTCAACTTTGCGGGACTCTTCAATTTCGGCGGCTTGGGCGCCTGTACGTTGATCGTGCAACTTTGTTCGCCTGGTTTGCCCGCGCCCCCTGACATCACGCCGGTGCAACAGTACGGTCTCGGCTTTCCGGCAAACTTCATTCAAGGCTTCGGCAATCCGGTCAGCAGCATCAGCAACAAGCCAATCGCGTTCTTTGCGCAGGACGACTGGAACATTCGTCGTAACCTGACGCTCAAGTACGGCGTCCGTTACGACATTGAGCTGACGGAACAGATCCCGACGCTGCCGTTGCGCGATCCGCTTTCGGGCATCTCGCTTACGGCGGAGCAGGTCCTTGCGGCGCAGGACGCGATGGGAGTGCAGCAGGGATTTCCGCGTGACAAGAACAACTGGGCGCCGCGCCTGGCGATCGCGTGGGATCCGTGGGGCGATGGCAAGACTTCCGTGCGCGCTGCCTACGGCCTCTTCTACGATCACCCGCTGCTGGCGATCGCGTTCAACTCCGACATCGCCGATGCCGTGCAACAGCAACAAGGAATTCTGACGCCTGGAAGTCCGGTGCAGACCGCGCTGCTCAACGCGGTGCAAGTGTTTCAGGGAACAGTTTGTCCTCCGGGTGGACCAGTCACGCCGATCTGTCCCGCGGGAGTGACGACTCCTGGTGTTGCTGCGGGTGCTCAGTATCAATTCGGCCGTCAGCGATTCAACGATCAGACGTTCCCGGGCTTTGGCCCGGTGCTGCCGTTCACGCTGCACGTGCAGAAGGACTTCGAGTATGCCTACGCGTTGCAGGGTAACTTCACGGTCGAGCGTCAATTGACAGAAGACACGACGATCTCCGGCAGCTACCTTCATATCAGCGCGCGTCACTTGCCGCATCCGCTCGACATAAACGCACCACGCACCGAGCTGCAGATTCAAAACTTTGCCCGTTGGGCAGGACGAAATCCGGTGAGCACGACGGAAGCCGTCGCGTTTTCGATTCCGACAAGCGGGGCTCCCTGTCCTGGTGGAGTGCCACTGCTGTGCTTCACGATGACAACGCCGACCGGCGCTCCGGCATTTCCGACCGCGGGACAAACGTTCGCGATCATTATTCCCGGCATGATCGCAGCACCGTTGACGAACCTAGGCAGTCGCATCGTAAACGCCGGTATCGCGAACTTCTTCCGCCCGAGCGCGCCAAACTACTTCCTGGCCCAGGCGCTTTCCGGCGGTCTCGTCACACCAGCCGTGCTGAATTCCGCACTTGGCGGTTCGCTGCGAACGCCGGGCGTTGTTTCGCCGTTTGGCTCGATCAACGCGCAGACCTCGGACGGTAACTCCAGTTACAACGCGCTGAACGTGGACGTGCGGAAGCGTTACTCGCACAACTTCCAGTTCCTCGCCTCGTACACGTGGTCGCACTCAATCGACGATTCATCCGACCTCCAGACGTTGCTGCTGCCGCAGGACAACCGCAACTTCCGGGCGGAGCGGTCGGATTCACTCTTCGATCAACGGCATCGATTTGTCATCAGCGGAATGATTGGATCGCCGAGCAGTTGGACCACGGGTTCGGGGTTCCAACGTTTCCTGTCGAACTTCACGATCGCGCCGATTTTCGAAATGTCGTCTGGCCGGCCATTCAACATCCTGAGCAACCAGGACACGAACAACGACCAGTCGAATCAAACGGACCGTCCAACGGTGCTGGATAATGGGACGCTGTGCGTGCCCGGGACTACGGGCTGCGTACCGTTGATTACGAATGGCCAGTTTTCAAGCGGAAGTTTGCCGCGCAACTACGGCATCACGCATCGTTACGTTTCGCTCGACATGCGTCTCGCGAAGCTGGTCCCGCTTGGTGAGAACTTCAGGCTCGAGTTGATAGCCGAAGGGTTCAACCTGTTCAATCGATTCAATGAAGCCGCGGCGTCGCCGTTTATCAGCGACGTCAATGCGTTCAGCCTGCGCGCCGGCAACAATCGTTACTACAGCCGCCCGACGGCAGCATTCGACTCGCGGCAATTCCAGTTTGGACTGAAGCTAAACTTCTAGCGTTGGCCCAGGCGTTCAGATCGTTTTCGAGGGGTTGAAAGGCGGCATTCTGCTTTTTCAACTCCTTGAAAACTTCAATGACGTGTTCCGCAACCACGCTGCCGCAACTCCATCCGTAACGCAGTCACGGGATCTGACAGTGCGATCTCGGGATCGTAAAGCCCGCCAATTCGTCGATAAGTCCTCGGGGAACGCACCACGAGATTCGTCAATACCACGTCGCCAGGTTGCAACTGTCACAGTCTGATAGGTCACAAGAATTAACAGCAATAGGACCAGGCGCATAAGCCAATGAAACACCGCACCCGGTTGGTTTGTGAACTAATGTTCGGGGTCGGATTCGGTGTTAATTCGTCCGTCTTCTCGTACGTTAACGAACGGGAGATAAGCGAGATGCACTGTTTGATCGAAACCCGTGAACTGACGCGCCGGTTTGGGACGCGCGTCGCCGTCGAGGAGCTGAATTTATCGGTTTCGGCGGCAGGTGTTTACGGGTTTCTTGGTCCAAACGGCGCGGGCAAGACGACGGCGATACGCATGTTGCTCGGACTGATCCGCCCCAACGCGGGCGCGGTCCGGTTGTTCGGCGTTCACGCCACGGCCGGCAACCGCGCTTCCTTAATGCGACGTGTTAAGTTGACCTGCACTTTTTCACCACGTTCATAGGCAAACTCCGCCAGCGTCCCCC
>DASTOZ010000277.1:0-7817 GCA_035762365.1 Pyrinomonadaceae bacterium
CTGCCGAGCTTGCGTTTGATGCGTGGCAGCAGGTCCTTGTGGGCCAATCCGGGAAGCCCCATCGAGATCGAATTGACGAAGATGACCTTGTTCCCGGCGCGCGCAAACTTTCGCATCAGGTGGGCTTTGGAGTGCGGGTGGTGATACCACCAGTCTTCACCGCCAAAACAGATTATCGAGCGATTGAGCAGCATCCGCTATTTCTTGACTCGCGCAACGCAGAGGCCGGAGACGCCGAAGGGCAGATTCATGTACCGCAGCACCGTGCTTTCGGCGCCGAGTATCGCGCCGAACACGCCGTTCAGCGCCGGCACGTTGATGCTGTTCTCGGTGGCGGTTTTGATTCCGGTGAGGCGCATCAGTTGTCGCACCGCGAAGATTGGCGCGAAGAAGGTGATGTTTGCGTAAGTCGAACGCTCGATTTCGAAGCCCGCCTGCTCGAGCACGCGGCGCAGTTCAGGCAAACGATACCGCCGCCGGTGATTGCTCACCTCGTCCTGCAATCCCCACAAAAACATGAACGTCGGCACAAACAGCAGCACGCGTCCGCCTGGGCGCAACACGCGTCGCATTTCCGTGAGTCCGGCAAGATCGTCGTCCATGTGCTCGACGACGTCGAATGCCGTGACGAGATCGAACGTGCCGTCCTCGTAGGGCAAATCCTCGCCCGCACCGAGTTTGACCTTGTCGAGTCCGCGGGCGCGACAGAACGCGAGCGCGTCTTCAGAAACGTCCACGCCTTCTGCCTCGCCGTATTTCGAAAGCAGCAAAAGATTCGCGCCGGTGCCGCAACCCACGTCGAGAATGCGCGGCCGTCGATCGGTCACCTGACAGCAGATCTGCTCAACGAACCCGGCGATGATGCGGCGCCGCCCGATGTACCACCAGTGCGATTGCTCCACCTCGTAGAGAATCGGGTAGGTGTGCTCCATCATCTCGCGCGGGAGCGGGTTCGTGATGCTTTTGGCGTCGGTAGTCATCGTGTGACTATTTGTAATATCCGATCGACTGCGGCCGCTGCAAACACAGTCAGGAGGCCGTGCATCGGCAAGACGTAGCGAATCTCGGTATGCGCGGCGGTTCCGGGCACGAGGTAGTAGAGAATGGTCACGAGAAAAACGACCGCAGCTATTCGGTCTCTTCTCGCAGCGACGTAGATTCCGAACGCGGCGAGGGGCAGAAAAAGATATCGTGCGACGCTCTGAATCATGCCGAGCACGTTCACACCAAACGCCAACAGACCGCCCTGCCACGACGGCGACAAACATTTCTGACTGGTTACGTTGATACCCGAGATGCCGCAGTACGGCGCCGGATCTCCCGCGACTTTCAACATGCCCCACATGCGTCCGGCCATCACGCCCGCGTACCACACCGGATGCTGCTTGATGAACGCCAGCGATTCGCGCGTGCGCTCTTTGTCGCGGCGAATGCCGTCGGGCCATTGCGAATCGAAATAAGTGCCGGCGGGCCAACCCATCTTCACGCGCTCGTGCTCGATCAGTTTATCGTCGCCATAAAGAAATCCGTGCTGGCGACCGAGTTCGGTTTCGCCAAGGCCTTCCCAAAGGTTGACGCCGATCGTTCCACCTGTGGGTGTGAAATCAGGGAACGTTAAATAATTGCGAATGACGATTGGAGAGATGACGATCGCCGTCGCGAACACGACTGCGCCGCTCATCACGATTCGGCGTCGCCATGGCGTGTTTGCGACGAGCAACAGAGCAAGGCCCCACCCGACCGCGAGGTACAGAGGATTGACGCGGATCCAACACGCAATGCCGAGCAACGCTCCCGCGCCGAGTGCCAGCCAGATGCTGTCGCGTTTAGCCGCGATCAGCAGCAACCAGTTACCCGCGAGCACAAACCACAGCGCCGGTGTGTCTGCCGAAGGATACGCAGCGTACATTGCGAGCAGCGGCGATAGTGCCACGAAAAAACCCGCCGCAAGTCCTGCCCGCCAGCCGAATGCCGTGACAGTAATCCCTACGATCAGCACCAACGAAAGCACCAGATCGATTGCCCATTGGACCAACTGCACGACGTAAGGTGAGCGTTCGCCGGTGATGCCGTAAACCGCGGCCACGAGCGCGGGAAACCCGGGCGGATACTGCGCCAGATCCGTTCGTGCCGGATCGTCGATCACGAAGATCCGTTGCCGTCCCTCGAGAATGTCGCGCGCCTGTCGATCGAATTTCGCGTACGAACCCGTTTGAAACCAGGCGGGATCCTCGAGGTGCGCGCGCATGAACATCAGCGTCAGCACGCGAACACTCAGCAGCGTCACTAAGACAAGCAGCAACGGCAGGATTTGATTTTTGATCCGTGTTCCCATCCGAGGTTATGAACGGCTTTCAACGAACACGGATTGATCTTTCTTGCTGGCGGGGAACCCGAGTCGCTCCTGGACCACGTAAAGCGGGCGTCGTTTCACCTCGGTATAGATGCGGCCGAGATACTCACCGATTATGCCGAGCGAAACGAGTTGCACGCCACCCATGAAAAGCACGGCGACGAAGAGCGACGCCCAGCCGCGTGTGAGTTGTTTGTTGAGCATGCGGTCGACGATGGCGACGATGATCCCCGCGACTGCGATCCAGATCGCGAGAAAGCCGGTCCAAATCGCGAGCTTCAACGGCACCAGCGAAAACGAGATGATGCCGTCCATCGCAAAACTGATCATCTTCGCAAGCGGATACTTGCTCGTGCCCGCGTGACGCGCCGCTCGTTCGTATGGTAGCGACACCTGTTTGAAGCCCGCCCAACTGACCATGCCGCGCAGGAAGCGAGCGCGTTCCGGCATCGCGTTGATGACTTCGACGACGCGTCGATCGAGCAGCCGGAAGTCGCCAGCGTCGAACGGCATCTTCGTTTCGGAGAGGCGATTGATGAGCCGGTAAAAAATCTTCGCGGTCCAGAGTTTGAACGCGCTTTCGCCACGACGATCGGTGCGCAGACCGTAAACGACGTCGTTGCCGTCGCGCCAGAGTTGGACCATTTGCGGGATCACTTCGGGCGGGTCTTGTAAGTCGGCGTCGATGATGACGACAGCATCGCCCGCTGCTTCTTCGAGACCGGCGGTGACGGCGATTTGATGGCCGAAGTTGCGCGAGAGCAGCAGCACGCGGACGTGCGGGTCGACGAGCTGGAGGCGAGTCAGGATAAGTTGCGTGTCGTCGTGACTGCCGTCGTTGATAAAAATCAGTTCGTACTCCAGCGACGACATGCTTGCGAGTATGGACGTGAGACGCTCGTGAGTCGCGTGCAGCACGTCTTGCTCGTTGTAGCAGGGTACGATGACTGAAAGTAGCATGTTATTTCGTAGCCGTGACTATCACGTTCCAGCCGATGCGCTTCGCCAGGCGCTCGAAGGTCGTGTCTGAAACCAGCGGCGACAAAAACCGCAACTCCGCGCGCGTTAACTGTTCGACGTCGATCACGACCTCGCGAAACATGTTGAAAAGCGCTCGCGTCTGGGCGCGAGTGTAGACCTTCACAAGCGGCCGCGCATCGTGATCGCTGAACTCGATGACTCGGCTCATTATCTGTTCTGCGGACCGCCCGCGAAAAAACTCGCCGCCCAGCAGCCCGCGCCGCAGGATAATCTCGATCCAGTAGTTAAGCGAGTTGCGATGGTAAAGCATTATCTTCGCGATGCCACCCGGCCGCAGCACGCGATGCACCTCGCGAATCGCGCCCGCCGTGTCGGGCGTGTGATGCAGGACGCCGTTCGAGTAGACCACGTCGAAGCTTTCCGAACTAAATGGCAAACGCTCTCCGTCGGAGATCATAAAGGTGCCGTCAGCGCCATAGAGCTTGAAGCGGCGCCGCGTGATCTCCACTGAACGCGGCGTGAGATCGATGCCGGTGCAGCGCGCGCCGCCGCGCGCGAATTGCAGCAGGTCGGTGCCCATGCCGCAGCCGATCTCGAGCAGTCGTTTCCCGCCGAACTTGTCAAACTCCATCAGGCGCGGCATCCATGGCGCGTATTCCGTGTATCGATGTCGCTCGACGGAATCAAAAAACTCACGCGTCCCCAGCTCGTGCTCGCGCTCATACTCGGCGCCACACGGATCCTGTCCCCACTGTTCGCGCGCGCGAAGTTTTTCTTCAGCGAGACTGCTCATCGTTAACCACAAGAGGCACAAAAGCCACAAGAGGCACAAAAATTATAAAGAGGTTAGAAAGCATTTTGTGTTCTTTGTGCCTTTTGTGGCTCAAAGCGCATCATAAGCTTGCAACACGCGGCGGGCGTTGCGCGTCCATGTGTGTTTTTGTATCGCGACCTCGCGAGCATTTGCGCCGAGACGTTCGCGCAATTCACCCGACTCGACGAGCTTGACGATCGCTTGCGCGAGCTCGGGGACGTTTCCCGGTTCGACCAGGAGCGCCGTCTCGTTCTCCGCGAGCACTTCGCCGATCTGTCCCAAGCGGCTGGCGACGATCCCTTTCCCCATCGCCATGTACTCAAAAATCTTCGTTGGCGAGCCGAAGAAGTCGCTGCCGTCAGCCAGCGGGATGTGAGGCGAGACAAGGATATCGCACGCGTCGAGCAGCGCCGGCACGCGCTCATGTGCCACGGCGCCCGTAAACACCACGAGCCCCGACGCCGCTTCAGCCTGCAACAGTCGCTCGACTTCGCCTGACAAACTACCACTGCCAACCATCACAAACCGCGCTGGCGTGTTGTTCTTGCAGATCAGCTTGATCGCTTCGGCAAGTTGAACCACGCCGTGCCACGGTCCAAACGTCCCGACAAACCCCGCAACGACTTCCGAGTCGCCGATGCCTAGTTCCTGCCGGGCTTGAACGCCGCCAATCCCAGGCCGAAAAACCTCGGTATCGACGCCGTTCGGATTCACCACGATCTTCGAAGGCGGCACGCCGCGCACCTCGAGGTTCTTTCGCTCGACCTCGGAGACAACAAAAATACGCGCCGCCGCGCGAAGGTTCAATCGCTCGTATCGCTCCAGCAGATCGAGACTGCCGACGTGGTCCCAGTGACGTCCGACCCATACTTCCGACCCGTTGTATTCGAGAAACAGCGGGCGCTGCACGCGCGCTGCCGCGACCACGCCGGCCCAACTGAATCGCGCATAACGTTGATAGATGAAATCAGGCTGCGACTGTTCGATCAGCGGCACTGCGGCGCGTGTGAAAACAAGATTATTATGAATGTCGAACAGCGCGCGCGTTGCGCCGACCGTCTCCGGCGGAACAATCGTCGACCGGTACCGCGACACGTCGAAACCGGCAATCGCGTCGTTGCTAATGATCTCAACGTCAGAACCAAGTGCAGTCAGTCCTTCGACGACACCCTTGATGTGACTCGCAGCGCCTCCGGCTTGCGTGCCTGGTCCGGGCGTCGAACGGAGATACACGATGCGCGGCGCTCGATCGGTTTTTGTTTTCTTGAATTCATGTCGTTGATGTTCGAGCGATAACAACTCACGTCGCGAAATCAACAAGTCAGTCAGTCCTGTAATCGCCTCATCGGCAATCGCCGCCGGTGCTGCCGCCAGCAGATCAAAACGCGATTCGCGCCGCACCCCGCCGTGCGAATCGATCACGACCACCTCGCGGGCGCCTGCGAGCGCGCCGAAGATCATGAACAGGTTCTGTCCTCGTTGCCAAGCGAGTCGTTCAGTCGAGATTGCAAACACATCCGGCCGCCGCGCTCGCAACGATGCGAGACGGTTTCGTAAGCTGCCGGTTTCAAATTCCGTTCGTGAGATCGACTCGATTGACGCGTCGGGAAAAAGTCGGGCGAGATTATCAGAAGCCGAATCGCCGCTGAGAGCAAGCAGCACGACTTTCATCCGCGCAAACTCCTGTTGGTCGCGCCGGCGAACGTCGAAAGGCTAAACAGGTCGCGCAACTCGCTGCGACGCAGTACGAACACATTCGAAAACGATTGCCTGGTTGACGCAAGGAATTGCCAGGTTACCAACCCGAAGATCAACGCGTAACTCACTGTCGACGCCAGCGCCGCGCCCTGCGCCCCCAAACGCGGCACAAGCCAAAACACCAAGGCGAGATTAACCACCAGCGTCACAACCCAGTAAACAGGAATAATTCGCGGCAACCCCAGCGCGTTAAAGTGTTGGACCAGCACCGACTCGAGCCCGATGAGGTATACACCCGGCAGCAATATCAGCAACAACGACGTTGCGTCAGTGAATTGCGCACCGTAAATCAGCGGCAACAGAAAGCTAAACGGCGCCGCCACCAGGCAACAGAAGAACGTGACAAACGCCGTGTAGCGCGTTACGAGCGCTGTCGTTTCGCCCTGCTGGTCCTGCTCCGCAGTCACGCGCGGAAACAGCAGTGTTGCAATCACGCTCGGCAGCAGCATCAACAACATTCCAAACTGCGTCGCAACGCTGTAAACACCGGCTTCATCGGCGCCGCGGAAATAATTGACGACAAACACGTCGGCGCGAAAAATGATCGCACCCGCCAGGATCGAGATGTGAAACTTGATGCCGTAGCGGATCATCTGCGCCATTAGCGTTCCGTCGGGCCGCCATTGCGACCGCGCGAGTTTCCGCGCAGCCCTCCAGATCAAAACGGCGACCACGACACTCACGAGCACCGCCGCCGCCGCGTTCATGACCACCAGCGTCGACAATTCACCACGTAGCACGATCAGCGCCAGCGCCGCATTGATCAGCACGAACGATTGGGCCACGAGGTCCAGCAGGTTGAACTCGCGTATCTTCCCGACCGCGAGCAGAATGTTCAGACCGATCAGAGTGATCAGTTGCGCGGGGATCGAGATCGACGCAACGCGTATCAGTCTCGCGGCCAAAAACCCGAACCATTCCGGCTTCCAGCTCGCGACGTAATTCAACCCGAGCGCCAGCAGCGAACCGACGAGTAGGGCGAAGACGAGCGAGTTGAATGCCGCGGTGCGGAGTTGATGTTGGTCCTGCGAGATGAAGTAAGTGTTGGCGGAAGGCAGTCCAAAGCTGCAAACCTGGACCGCCGTCGCAATGGCGACATTGATCACGGCCAACTGGCCCACACCTTCAGCGCCCAGCCAGTGCGCGACGATGATCCCGGCGCCGACGCTGTTGACGATCATCAGAATGCGCGTCGCAAACGTCCACGCTACCTGACTTTTAAGCCGGGTCGATCCAGCGTTCATACCAGAGACTCAGATTCAGCAGCGCCCAAAGATGAAAGCCCCAGTCTTTCGTCCGCTTTCGATGCTCGTCCAACATCCGCCCGACAAAATCGTAGTCAAGAAAATCGCGCCGTCGCATGGTCGAATTCATCAAGTGCTCGTCGAACCAGCCGCCGAGCCCTTCACGAAACCACTCGCGCACCGGCGCGCCAAAACCGCGCTTGCGTTCGTAAAGCAGGTCGTGCGGAAGGATCCCTTCAAGCGCCCGTTTCAGGATGTGCTTGCCCGTAACACCCTGCACTTTCAACGTTCGCGGCAACGCCAGCGCGTACTCGACGAGATGATGGTCCAGAAACGGCACGCGCGCCTCGACGCTCGTCGCCATCGTTATCTTATCAACGCGCATCAGCAGGAGCTCCGGCAAGCGCAGCTTCAACTCGAGGTACGTCATGCGCGCCAGAAAATCCGAATCCGGACGCTCGCGTTCGATCTGATCCAGGTACGGCTCGACGACCTGCAACGACGATAGACCGTTCATCCGCTCGCGCATCTGTTTCGACAACACACGCGGCTTGAACGTTTCGTCGTAAACGACAACGCCGCCCCAGAACAGCGGTTCGTCCGCACCGAGCCGTCTGATCAACTCGATCGCCGCGCGTTTTCGTCCGGTTGCTTCAAGCAGTGGGCG
>DASTOZ010000278.1:0-8884 GCA_035762365.1 Pyrinomonadaceae bacterium
TCTCGTCGATCGCGTTTGGATCGGGCGCGGGGCGGCGCGCGTCGATCGATCGCGCGAGCAGGACTGTAGCAGCCATGCCGGCGATGAGGACGAATGACAAATACAAGGTTTGTCGATTCATTTGAAATTACGACGACTAAAGACGAGTGTGGCAGCGGCGAGAATGACGGCGACGTAGACAACGGCGTAAAGTCCGGTGCTGAGAACAAACGCGGGCGCGGGCGCGCGTCCGTGGGCAGCCGGTGTGATGAAACTGTAGTTGGAGAGATTGGGAAGCAGGTAATACAACGCGCCAAACAACAGACGCGCACTGGTGCTTCCAAGCGAGCTGGCGAGACTCTTCAAGTCGGCACTGAAGTGACCGATGATGAAAATGCAGAACGTCAACAGCGCCGACAGTGCAGGTGATGAAAACGACGAGAAGAGAAGCGCGAATGCGGTGATGAGCATCAGCTCCATGTAGATCATCAAGACCGCCGGCCAGATCGTGAGAATCAGCGGGTCCCAACCCTTTCGGACGTAAGCGAGCGCCAGCGACACTCCCAGGCCCATCACAACAACATTTACCAGCAACGTGAGACAAAGACCCAGGTACTTGCCAACCAGGAACTCACCACGACCCACGGGCTTGGAAAAGATCGCGTAGATCGTCCGGCGCTCGATCTCTTTGTAGACCAGTCCGACGCCGACGAAGATCGCGATGAAGACCCCGAAGAGCAGCATCGCGCTCAATCCGAGGTCCACGATAATCTTTCGTTCCTGACCGCCGGAGAGCTCGCCGATAAAGATAGCGGCCGCAGTCAACAGCAGCACGAACAATACGAGGTTATAAAGCACACGATCGCGAACTGCTTCGCGAAACGTGTTACGAGCGATAGCGCTTATGCGCCACAAACTTCCCTGGCTGTTGGTTGTTTGAGTATTCGATTGTGTGATCGCTGCGATGGTGTCCACTCGGCTCTGCATTCAGTCGTAGGATCCTCCGCAAAATTTAACGCTCAATAGAGTTGTTGTCGAGGTTTAGTTTTCCGGATCAGAGGTTTAAGCTAGCCATCAATTAAGCGGCGGCCAGGTGGCTGAGGTTAGCGCTTCAGCGCGGTCCGCAGCAGCGGTGTCCGTGACTTTGCCTCTGACAATGCCGTCGTCGGCGATCACAAAACTTCGATTACCGGTGCGAGTCACTGCAGCTGTGTTTGCCGGAATGGCGGTAGCGAAGTACGTCGGTGGTGGGCCACCAGCGAGATTGGCGGCGGGACATGCGATGGTATAGCCGCTTTTGTTTCCGCTGGCGAGTACGGCGTCGATCATGCTCTCAGTGCCGAGGTTGGCCAGCGTCCCATAGCTTCCGGCGCCGGCGGTGTTCAGATACGTTGTTTGCGCACTGTGTACCGAGCGCATAGCGGAGAGTGCTGAACCTTCGTTGGCGGCACGCTTGGAGGCCAGCAGGCTGGGTATCGCGATCGAGGCGATGATGCCGATTATTGCCACGACGATGAGAAGTTCGATTAATGAGAAACCTTGTTGCTGTTTGGGACTCATGGTCGGAATCCTTGTGTCGTTAATGAAAACGGGGTGGGAAAGCCCACCCCGCACATGAGAGGTTCAGGTGGGATTAGTTGCCCAACGGCGGCCAGGTCGCGGAGGTGGTAGCTTCTCCGTGATCGGCTGCTTTGGTATCGGTGACCTTGCCACGGAGGATGCCGTCTTCGGCGATCGTGAAGCTGCGGTTGCCGGTGCGGGTGACAGCAGCGGTGTTGGTCGGGATGGCGGTCGCGTAGAAGGTTGCCGGCGGACCAGCGTCCAAATTAGCCGCCAGGCATTCAAAGGTGTAACCGCTCTTGGAACCGGCGCCAAGCACTGAGTCAACCAGATTCTGGCCAAGCAGGTTGGCCAACGTGCCGAACTGACCGTTGCCGGCCGTTGCCTGGTAGACAGCCTGAGAACTGTGGATTGTTCTCATTGACGACTGAGCGGAACCTTCGTTCGCAGCCCGCTTGGAGGCGAGAAGGTTGGGGATAGCGATCGCGGCGATGATACCGATGATCGCAACGACGATAAGAAGTTCGATTAGCGAAAAGCCTTCTTGGCGTTTGGTAGTCATTCGAGTTTGGTGCTCCTTAAGAATTTAGGGGGTTTCCATAGTTTTCTCGCGCCACCGGCTTTCCGTTCCCATTTGAGCCGCGCAGTGCGCGAAGTGTCACTGCCTGCTTTAACAACCTCTGTGCCATTGGAGGTTTTCGCTCGAACAGCAAAAAAGAGATCCTTTTTGATCGAAATTTTGCTCGGAAAGAGGTTGGACCACGAAGGTCGCGGGGAGGCTGACAAAATCTGGCAGAGCGGGAATGACGCTTTCTGGCAGGGCCGTCAGTCAGTGTGAATTAATTCTCACCAACCCCGGCAGCGAACTCGCCCGTGTCTTCCTCGCGCCGGCGAGTGGGCGGATCGCTAGAGCGACGGCGCGGGTGCGACTCTGGACCACGTCGCTCGTCTCGCATTTGCGCGGTCAATCCGCGAATGCCGTGTTTGTCGAGCAGGTGCCTCAGCGATCGGACGGATAGACGCAGCAGCTCCGCGGCGTTCGTCTGATTACCCGAAGTGCGACGAAGCGCTTCGAGCACGTAAGTCTTTTCGAGTTGGTCCAGGTGGGCCGTGAGGTTGATTCCTTCGTCCGGAAACTCCATCGCTTCCGCGACGCGATACGGATTGTAGCTGGTGATCTTTTCCGGCAGCCGTTCGGGCTCGATCGAGTTGGTGCGTTCGAGCGCAACGGCGCGTTCGATCGTGTGTTCCAGTTCACGCACGTTGCCGGGCCAGGAGTAACGCTCGAGCAGACGCATGGCGGTTTCGCTGATCCCCAGCGTACGTCCGGTGGGTGCACAGAACTTCTGCACGAAGTGTCTCGCGAGATCGGAGATGTCCTCCGCACGTTCGCGCAACGGGGGAAGCTCGATCGGGATTACGGAGATTCGGTAGTAAAGGTCCTCGCGAAACGTGCCCGCCGTCACCATGCTGGCGAGATCGCGATTCGTTGCCGCAATGACGCGCGTGTCGACCGTGCTCTCTTCAGTCGCGCCCACCGGCCGCACCTTCCGCTCCTGCAACACGCGCAGTAAGTTGACCTGCATCGCCGGCGACATCTCGCCGATCTCGTCGAGAAAGATCGTGCCGCTGTTTGCTGCTTCGAAGAGTCCCTTGCGGTTAGCATTCGCGCCCGTGAACGATCCCTTGACGTACCCAAAAAGTTCCGACTCCAGCAACGTCTCCGTAAAAGCGCCGCAGTTTACGGACACAAACGGTTTCTCCGCGCGCGGGCTGAGATCGTGAATCGCACGGGCCACGAGTTCTTTACCAGTGCCGGACTCACCCGTGACGAGCACTGTCGACTGCACCTGCGCGACGGTTTCTACCATCTGGTAAAGCGCGAGCATGCGCGTGCTGCGGCCAATGATGTTGCCAAGTTTGCCGCGCGTGCGCTGGCCCTGGATGAGGGCCTTGTTCTCTTCGAGTAACGCTTCCTTCTCTTTGACGAGCGTGATCTTGTCGAGGGCGCGCGCAACAGTCTCTTTCAGCAGCTCGTTGTCGAATGGTTTCTGAACGAAGTCGTAAGCGCCGAGCAGAAACGCTTCGCGAGCGGTGTCGACGTTAGCGAACGCCGTCATCATGATTACTTCAACGTCGGGCAGTAACTCCTTGGCCGCACGCAGCAGATCGACGCCGTCCATGTCGGGCATGCGAATGTCCGAAATGATCAGATCCGGCGCCTGCTCGCGGAGTTGCGTCAGGGCTTCGCGGCCGTTCTCGGCGAGACGCACCGTGTGCCCTTCGCGTTGGAGTAGATGCGTCAGGAACTGCCGCATTCCGAGTTCATCGTCAACAATTAGAAGATTGGCCATGATTTCATTTCCAATTGCCGATTGCTGATTGCCAATTCGGGTCGAGAAATCGGCAATTGGAAATTGGCAATCGGCAATTACTTCACTGGTCGCCGTTCGACGTTGTCATTGGAAGTTCGACGGTAATCGTCGTTCCCTGTCCCTCACGACTGTGGACGTTGATTGTACCACCATGATCGCGAATGATTTGATAAACAATTGAAAGACCGAGGCCCGTTCCGCCCGTCGTCGACGAAAACGGCTCGAACAGATGTTCGACCTGATCGGGCGTCATGCCGCGTCCGGTATCGGAAAACGCGATGCGCAAACGGTTGTTTGAATTCTGCAAGAGCGTGGCGCGGAGTGTTCCACCCTGCGGCATTGCCTGTAACGCGTTGCGCGCGAGGTTCCAAAACACCTGCTTCAACTGTCCTTCATCGGCGTTTGCAAAAATCCGCTCGCCTGGCACTTCCGCTTCGACAATCTGGTTCGAGCCGATCTCCGGACTGTGTCGCAGCAGCGCGAACGTTTGATGCAGGAGCTCGCCTACGTCGACCCGCGCCGTCGCGAGCGAACGCGGACGTGCATAACTAAGAAAGTCGGTGATGATGCGATTCAGCCGATCCGATTCGCGCAGGATGATCTCCATCAGCTCCGCCTGAGACGAATCACTCTCCACTTCCGAACGAAGCATCTGGATCGAACCACGCATCGCCGCGAGCGGGTTGCGGATCTCGTGCGCGATTGACGCCGCCATTCGACCGATCGCGGCGAGCCGGTCCTGTCGTCGCGAGGTCTCTTCCAAAGACCGGACCTGCGTCAGATCCTGGAAAGTGATCACCATGCCGGTCGTCTCGCCCGCCTCTGAATTCAACGGCGAGATGCTGTAACCGAGACGCAGACGCATGCCCTCGGAAGTGAGGCAGCTCGTTTCAAAACGTGGGCTGGTCGCTCCCTTTTCCGCCGACCGCAAGGCTTCGGCGACGTGGTCCCTTATTTCGCCAAACAGAATCGAAGCGTCCTGTCCGCGTATCGAGGCCTCCGTATATCCGGTGATCTCGCGCGCGGCCGAGTTGAACGTGTATATGCGACCTTCGAGATCCGTCGTCACCACTCCCGAGCGGATCGACGCCACGATGCGCTCGTGCAACGCGCGCAAGTTGGCAAGCGACTTTCTTGCTGCTTGCAGCCGGACGTCGCTGCGTGATTGTCGCTCCGCGAGGCGTTCCGACAGTAGCCCGACGACCAGGAAAGCGATGTCAAACAGTCCGATCCATTGAATCGTTTGCGAGACGGAACCGCCGATCAGTCGCGACGCCACAGTCGGGCCGAGCACGCCCGTCAACGCGAGAGAACAAGCAGTGAAGGCAGTTGCACAAGCAACTGACATGATGACCGCGCCACGTGGACCAAGGAACAAGCTGGCGATCGCGATGATGACGATGTAGAGCGCGATGTAAGGCGACTGAATGACGTCGGAGTTCCAAACCAGCCAGGTGACGAGGCCGACATCGACGATGAGCTGCATCGTCGCCTGCATGCGAATGTTTTTGGAGAGACGAAAGAGGATTCCGTAAACAATCGTCAGGCACGCGACGATTGTTAAGAGCATGAGGCTTTGGTGATTTGGCTGCTGAGGTTCTCCGGCGCGAACCCACAGCGCGGCGACGACGGACAAGAGCACGGCCGTAACGAGCCGGCCCACGATCACCCAGCCGAGCTTCGACCATGCTGACCGCCCCGACTCGCTCGTGTGTTCCCGCGCCGTCATCGGGGTGACAGCGTATCACGAAAGAAAATTAAAAAAATCTCTTTTTCCCATTGGCCTCTCGCAAGCGCAAGCCGAGCGCTACTCGTATCTCAGAGCCATCATCGGATCGATCCGCATTGCTCGCCGCGCCGGGAGATAACACGCGAGCAGCGAAACGATCACGAGCACGAACGAGATCGTCGCGAACGTAGTCGCGTCGACTGCTTCGACGCCGAACAACAGCCCGGTCATCAGTCGCGTCAACGCGAACGCCGCGATCAAACCGAGGCCGACGCCGACGATGGTCAACGTCAATCCTTGTTTCAAGACGAGCAGCAGCACCTGTTGCGGTTGCGCACCGACCGCGAGTCGCAACCCGATCTCGCGCGTGCGTAACGCCACCGAGTAGTTCATCACACCGAAGATTCCCACCGCCGAGAGCAATGTCGCCAAACCGGCGAAGAGTGCCAGCAGCAGCGTGTTGAAGCGCGAGCGACTGACCGCTTCTGACATCACCTGGTCCATCGTCCGCACGTCGGAAACAGGTTGGTTCGGATCGATCGCGCGGATCTCGCGTTGCACCGCAGGCGCAATCGCCGTCGGATCGCCATCGGTGCGAAGCACGAGCGTCATGAACGGATAGGCCAGTTCCGGGTGTGGAAAGTAGACTGCCGGCGGTGCTTCGTCGATCAAGCTATCGTAGCGAACGTTGCCGACGACGCCGATGATCTCGGTAATCACGGGTTTTTCAAACATCCCCACGTCGAGTCGCCGGCCGATCGGATCTTCGTTGGGGAAATGTTTGCGAGCGAGCGCTTCATTAATCAGGATCACGCGCCTGGCCTCGCGCTGTTCGGCGTCGGCGAAGTTGCGTCCGCGCAACAGCGGAATGCCGAGTGTTTGGAAGTATCCGGCGTCGACGACACGAACGTCGCAGCTTGGTCCTTGTCCCAGCGGTGGCTCCGGTTTGCCGATGATCTTGAAACCTGTGTTGGAACCGAGTCCGCCGTACAACGGCAGGAAGTTGATCATGCCGGCCGAACGCACGCCCGGCAAGCCGCGCACGCGTTCCATGGACTGGTTGAAAAACTGGACCAACTGCGCGTCTTGCGGATACCTCGCTTCGGGTAAACGCACGACCATCGAAAGAACATTGTCCGGATTGAAACCGCGATCGACTTGTTGCAGCCGAATAAAGCTCCTGACCAGCAGTCCGGCACTGGCCAGCAGCACGACCGCAAGCGCGATCTCGGAGACGACGAGCACGTTGCGCATGCGACGGCTGCCGGTCGCCTGACCGGAATCTGCTTTGCCGCCTTCTTTCAGTGATTCGTTGAGATTGAGACGCGAGATGTGCAGCGCCGGTGCGAGTCCGAAAACAATGCCCGTCAGCATCGACACGCCGAGCGTCCACAGCAGCACGGTGAAGTTCAAGCTGACAGCTTGAAGGCTCACGACGTCGCGCGGACTGATCGCCAGCAGCGCTTTGATCCCCAGCCAGGCGAAACCGAGTCCGAACGCGCTGCCCAGTAGTGCGAGCAGAAGACTCTCCGTCAGCAACTGTCTGACGATTCGCGACCGGCGAGCGCCGAGCGCTGCCCGAAGCGCGATCTCTTTCTCGCGTGACGTGGCGAGTGAAAGCAGGAGGTTCGCGACGTTGGCGCACGCGATCAGCAGCACGAACCCGACCGCGCCCAGCATCAACCAGAGCGGGCGTCGCACGTTGCCGAAGAATTGTTCGCGCAGTGGCAGGACTTCAGCGCCGAAGTTCTTATTGAACTCGGGCGCTTCGTCTGACAGTCGCGCTTCGATTGTTCTCAGCTCCGCGGCTGCCTGTTCGGGAGTCACACCCGTTTTCAACTTCGCGACCGTCGAGAGAAAACGTCCGCGTTCGTTCTCCGCGCCGCCGGACGGCATCGGCAGCGTGATCCAAACTTCAGCGGGCCTGCCGGCGCCCGATCGCTGTTTGATATGAAACTGAAAATTCGGCGGCATGACGCCGACGATGTCGAACTTGATGCCGTTAAGCATTATCGGCTGTCCGATCACGCTCGACTGCCCGCCGAAGCGCCGTTGCCACAGACCGTAACTGAGCACGGCGACGGGAGGGCTGCTGTCGTTGCCGTCTTCCGGCAGCAGAGTGCGGCCGAGAATCGGATCGACGCCGAGAACTTTGAAAATGTCCGCAATCGCCAACTGGCCGGAAACTTCCTCTGGTTCGAAGTTGCCGGTGAGCGTTAGCCGTTGATCGGAGAACGCCGCGATGTGCTCGTAACTCGTGCTCTGAGCGCGCCACGCGCGAAAGTTCGCACGCGACGTCGTGTTTTGATGACGGCCCTCGGGCGAGACCTCCCACAACATCACGATTCGCTCCGGGTCCCGATAGGGAAGCGGCCGCAGTAACAGTTCGTTGACGACAGAAAAGATCGCGCTGTTGGCGCCGATGCCGAGCGCAAGCGTGATCACGGCGACTGACGTGAACGCCTTGTGTTTTAGCAGCACGCGCACGCCGTAGCGAACGTCCTGCGCGAGAGTTTCAAAGAGTCCACCGCCTTTGACGTCGTAAGCGGCGTCGACTGCGCGGTTAAGATTGCCGAAGCTCCGACGTGCGTTCTCACGTGCTTCGTGCGGCGACATGCCGGAGCGGATGTTTGCTTCAGTTTGCAAATCGAGATGCGTGCGCATCTCGCGGTCGATGTCGTCGATAACTGAGTCGCGTTGCCGCAACGCGCGCAGGCGATCGCGAAGAATGTTGAACCACTTCATTTGAATATCCGTCTTGCTCGTCAAGTTGTTGCTTGCCGGACTTTGGTGATCGCGAGCACAAGGCGGTCCCAACTCGCTTCCTGATTCTCGAGTTGCTTTCGTCCGCTGCGCGTCAGTTTGTAAAACTTCGCCTCGCGTCCGGTCTCGTGTATGTCCCACCGCGCCGACACCCAACCTTTCTGTTCAATGCGATAGAGCGCCGGATAAAGCGACCCCTGTTCGACGTTCAGCATCTCGTCCGAAAGCTGGCGGATGCGTTGGATAATCCCGTACCCATGCAATTCTCCGAGCGAGAGCGCCTTGAGAATCAGCATGTCGAGCGTCCCCTGCAACAGATCGGCTTTATCTTTTGCCACCGTGATCTCCTTCGATCGAGCAACGTAGAAGTGATGATACCTAGAATCGGTAGGCATCATAGACACGCATGCCTAGATTGTCAAAGTGTCGAAGCTGAATTGTAAGTTGGGTTAGTTCTTGCGGCGCGTGAGGCTGGTGG
>DASTOZ010000279.1:0-6162 GCA_035762365.1 Pyrinomonadaceae bacterium
AGGCGCTCTCGCGGACTCGCTGTTTGAGAGAAGGCTACTCTTTTATTCGTTTAAGATAGCTTCGATGGACCCACGCACCGCGGCGACCTGTGTCGCGAGTTTCGAAGAACAAACCTTCTTTCGTCTCGCGTTTGACTGACAGCGTTCGCGGGTTAACGTCTGTCATCGTCTCCGTGCCGAACTCGCTGTTCACGAGGAACGCGCCAACCGTTTCGATTGGCAATGCATTGGGCGCTCTCTTGATCGACGGCGTTGCCACCGCCTCAATTGCCGCCGCTTTCAGCAACCTGGGCCAGAGTCGCTCGAACATCGCGTGCGAAGAGTAGACGTCGGCACTCTTCAGTTCGTCGTTGATCGCAAAGGCGAACCCGATCACGTCACTCCAGCGATGTGCGAGTGGTGAAAGATTGTCGATGTAAGGCGTCGTCGACTCCAGGACGGCCTTGTTTTCGAGTGCCAATGGCAAACTCGTCGGCGACAGTTCCGCGCGAACGTCCGCGGCCACACCGGCACCGACCCTCTCGTGTGAAGCATCAACCTCGTCCCATACGCCCGCCTGTGTGGCCACGTCTCTAATGGCCTGGAGCAGCGAATAATTTGCAGCCATTTCCGTTAGTGTGAAGTGGTCTGCCGACTCGTCGCCACGCGGCGACCAGCGCGACCGTTCAACACAGAACGCAGAAATCGGAATGCTGCCAACATGCGGCGGCAGGATGAAGTCGACCGACAAAACGCGATCCTGTCTTCCGCCTTTCACGATGTCGCCTGCTTGCACAAACACAGTGTCGTCGTCCGAAACGTTTTCGATCGCGAGCTCGTTGACGTGGTTCGTCTCGCTGACGATCACCGTCCCCTCGTCCATTGCTTGTTGTAACGGCGTGTACAGCGCGCTGTCAGGCGCGTTTGGCCCATGAATCAGAAAGATCGAGAGCTTTTCGAATTCGTAAGGTCCGGAGAGCCGGTAGTTGCTGAGTTGGACCTCTTTGATAACGACTGGCGGCGGGTTTTTGAGCAGATTCGGCAGCGATAGTTTCGCCAGCACGACACCGACAGTGAAGGTGATCACGGCGCTGAGAAGCGCGAAAGTGCGTCTATTCATGTCAACCTCCTGATCATCGAATTAGACGCGGCGACGCGCGAAAAGTTCCTGCCCTTCTTTGAACACCGATACTCACGACATAAGATGGACGTCATGCAACTGCCCGTGAACCCGCCAGTTTTGCCGATGCTGGCAAAGCGCGTTGCCGAACTGCCGAAAGCCGGCGACTGGATCTTCGAACCGAAATGGGACGGCTTTCGCGCGCTGATCTTCCGCGACTGCAAAGAGGTCTTCATTCAAAGCCGCGACGGGAAGCCATTGAACCGTTATTTCCCGGAACTAGTCGATCCGTTGCTCAAGCAACTGCCCGCTCGCTGCGTGCTGGACGGCGAGATCGTGATCGCACACGACGGCGCGCTTGATTTCGACGCGCTGCAACTTCGTCTGCATCCGGCAGCGTCACGCGTCAAGATGCTTTCGGAACAGATGCCGTCGTCGGTCGTGTTTTTCGATCTGCTCGCGCACGGCGCGCGCGACCTGCGTAACGTGCCGTTTGCAGATCGCCGGAAGAAGCTGCAATCGATCCTGACGAAGGCGAAACCACCGATTCACCTGACGCCGGCTACGACAGAATTCACGACCGCGTCAGACTGGTTTCGTCGCTTTGAAGGCGCAGGCCTCGACGGCGTCGTCGCGAAACCGACCGCCGGAGTTTATGAATCGAACAAGCGCGTCATGCTCAAGATCAAACACGAGCGTGAGTGTGATTGCGTGGTGGCTGGTTTTCGTTGGCACAAGAAAGGCGATCGCGCCGCGTTGGGATCGTTGCTGCTCGGGTTGTATGACGAGAACGGCATACTCCATCACGTCGGCGTGTGCGCGAGTTTCACCGATCAGAAGCGACTCGAGTTAGTGAAGTTTCTCGCTCCGTATCGCAAGAACGCGCTGGAGAATCATCCGTGGAAAGAGTGGGCCGTTGCCGAGGGCGCCGAGGCTGGGCGTATGCCTGGCGGGCACAGTCGCTGGAGTCAGGGGAAAGACTTGTCGTGGGAGCCGTTGCGTCCGGAACTGGTGGTCCAGGTCGCTTACGAACACATGCAGAGCGGCCGCTTTCGACACATGTCTCAATTTCGCCGCTGGCGTCCCGACAAGAAGCCCGAAGATTGTACTTTCGAACAACTCGAGGTGGTTCCACCGCACGAACTCGAAACGATCTTCGCCGCCGGGCGCTAGCTCGAACAGTGACGGTAGTTTCACGCAAAGGCGCAAAGGCGCAAAGGCGCAAAGGCGCAAAGAGGCGGACAAAAACTCTCTTTGATTTCACCTTTGCGACTTTGCGCCTTTGCGTGAACTCCTTTCCGCGGTTCGATACTCGCGCCACTCACGCGTGGGATCGTCGTCGGGATCGGGTTTTTCCTGCGGTGGCCGAAGCTCTTCAGGAACGTTGCGCAGGTTCACGCGGATCCGCGTCCAGGTTGACGAGCGGCCGCGCATCGAGTCGACCAGCACGTCTTCGACTTTGATCAGCTTCGCGATCTTTCGGTGCTTCTTTTTCCAACGTTCCAAACCCGCCAACGCTGCCTCTTTGTCCGGGGAATTGGCGACGACGATCAGCGGCATCTTGACGCGCGGTTTCTTCGCCGGCGACCTTTTCGCACGCGAAGGCGCGACGCGCGGCGCTTCGCCAGCGGTCTTGCGAAAGTGCGGCGGCCACGGCGCGTCGCCGAGTCCTGACTCCTGATCCCGATCCGCAAGCTCGAGCAGCTTCTCGAGCGAACCTGCGTTCTGGTCCATGCCGGCATGCGGATCGCCGATCTCCGCAAAACGAGCTGGGGCGGTCAGGATCGTGAAATCCGCCGGATCACACTCCGTCACTTCATCCCAGTCGAGCGGCATCGAAACGCGCGCATCCGGCAATGGTCGCACTGAATACGCCGAGCAAGTCGTCCGATCTTTGGCGTTCTGGTTGTAGTCCAGAAACACGCCGTGCCGTTCTTCTTTCCACCACTTCGAACTCGCCAGCTTCGGCACGCGCCGCTCGATCTCGCGCGACAACGCCACCGCTGCGCGACGCACTTCGCCGAACGTCCATCGCGGCTCGATTCTGACGTTGACGTGCATGCCGCGAGAACCGCTGGTCTTGGGCCAACCGCGCAACCCCATCTCCTCGAGCAGCGCTTTCACTTCCATCGAAACGCGGCGAACGTCGTCCCACCCGACACCCGGTCCCGGATCGAGATCGACCCGCAGTTCATCAGGATGGTCCAGATCACCGGCGCGAACCGGATGCGGATGAAGTTCGATACATCCGAGATTCACGATCCACGCGAGTCCCGCCGCATCGTCCACCACGATCTCTTCGGCTTTGCGTCCGGAAGGAAACGAGAGTGTGACAGTGCGTAACCACGCAGGCCGGTTTTCCGGCGCGCGTTTCTGATAAAACGCCTGGCCCTCGGCGCCGTCGACGAACCGCTTCAGCACGATTGGGCGATCGCGAATCCCGTTCAACGCACCCGGCGCGACTGACAGGTAATAACGGACCAGATCCAGTTTTGAAACTTTGACTTGTTTCGTGAAGTACGGTTTTTCAGGATGCGTGACGCGGACCTCGCGTCCGTCGATCGTCAGCGTCTCGGTTGTATCAGTCTTCTTCGGAGCCACGGTTCACCCAGCTTCGAGCGGTTTCGCCATCGTGATGAAATGACACGGCTCCTTGGTCTGCACTTCAGGCGGGAACGGACGTGTCCCGGTTTCCACGTAACCCCTGCGACGATAGAAAGGCTGGAGCTCGGTCCGGAGATTGACGATCAGGATATCCATCACGCGCGATCCCAATTCGCGACAGTACTTTTCTGCTGCATTCATCAGCAGCGAGCCAAGGCCGCTTTGCTGTTGTGACGGATCGACCGAAAGCAGTCCCAGGTACGACCGATCGTCACCTTTAAGCTCGACGTAAACGCATCCGGCGAGTACTCTGTCACCGCGCGTGCGCGTCTCGGCGACGAGAAATGTGCCGGTGGTGAAGAGTCGTTCGACCTCTTCCAGCGTGATCCGATCCTCAAAACAAAAGAATTCCTCCGCCACGCGAAAGGCGGAGTTGATAACTGTCATTATCTGCCTTGCATCCGACCGGTCAGCGGTCCTGATTTGAACAGGATGGTTCATGACTTTATCAACACAGACAGAGGCGAATCATATATGACGACACCCCTGGTAGTCGAAACTGTCAGTCCGGAATCGCAATCGTCCGTAGAAGCACGCTCCGGTCTCGACCCCTGGCGCATCGACGAACTGCCACCCGCGCCAAGGCCACACGGGTTCGGTTGGTTCAGCGCGATTGGACCAGGCGTGATCGCGCTCGGCGTTTCGATCGGCAGCGGCGAGTTTCTGCTCGGTCCCGCGGCGTTCGTGAAGTATGGACTCTCACTGCTGTGGATCGTCGGCGTCGCGGCGTTATTACAAACGCTGCTCAACGTCGAAGTGATGCGTTACACGTTGGCGACTGGCGAACCTGTCTTCACGGGGTTCATGCGCACGCGTCCACATTCAACTTTCTGGGCGTGGTTCTATTCGATTCTGTTCTTCCTGCAGATGGGCTGGCCGGGCTGGGCGGGTGCGGCTGCGGGCGCGGTCTTTTTTCTCTGGGCGAAACGGTTGCCGGGCGCGGCGGAGACGGGGAGGGTTTACCTCATCGGCGTCGGATTGTTTCTGATGTGCGCGTTCATCTTGATGATCGGTCGTCGCATAGAACGCACGCTCGAATACCTGAACTGGATCATGGTGTCAGTGATCATCGGCGGGCTCGGCGTGCTCGCGCTGATGTTTGTTCCCGCTTTCAATTGGGCCGGTGCGCTCGCCGGGTTTGCCGGCTTTGACCTGAATAACGGCAACTTCCAATTCGTTCCCGCAGGCGTGGATTTCTTCCTGCTCGGTGCGTTCGCGGCGTATGCCGGAGGCGGCGGCGTTGCGAACCTGACTTTGAGCAACTGGGCGCGGGACAAAGGTTACGGCATGAGTAGCACGGTGGGGTTCATTCCCGCCGCGGTTGGCGGCAAAAAAGTGTCTTTGGCCCACTCGGGCGCCACTTTCAAACCGGATGCCGCCGCACTCGAACGCTGGAACGGCTGGTGGCGGCTCGTGCGCGTGGATCAATGGGGCGTCTACTTCACCGGCGCGATACTCGGCATGGCGCTGCCTGCGTTGCTCTACGTGACGTTTGTGCCTTCCGGCACTGAGATCCGCGGACTCGGAGTTGCGGCGGCGTTGGCGCAGGCAGTTGGCGCGCAGAAGGGCGCGATTTTTGGTTTGACGATCGCGTTTCTTGGCGTCTGGCTCCTCTTCAAAACGCAGCTCGACATACTGGACGCCATGAGCCGAGCGATTACCGATATTCTTTGGACCGGTAGTGCCCGCATACGGGCATGGCGCGGCGGCGACGTTCGCGTGGTCTATTATGTGACGCTCGGAATCATCTCGCTGTGGGGCATCATCGCGATGCGTCTCACTCAACCGATCATCCTGCTCGCACTCGGCGCGAACATGGCCGGGATCGTCTTCATCATCAGTTCGATTCACCTGCTCTACGTGAACACGCGCCTGCTTCCGGTCGAGCTGCGGCCACCGCTCTGGCGACGGCTCGCACTGGTGGCGCTCGCCCTGTTTTACGGGTTCTTCCTCACGATGTGGGTTTGGAGCAGCATCGTCGGTTCATCATGATTTCTGATGATCCTGACAGGCAGCTCTTATATTGCGGGGATGGTTGCATTTGTCGGCGAGGCTCGCTATAGTCTGGGGCAATTAGGATGGTTGGTGAATCCTTCCATTCAAGTGGTTGTCGGGGTGAGGACGATGACCACATTAGATTAGGCGCGGCAGCCCAAAACTGTCGCGCCTTTTCGCAATCTAGTCACTCTAAAACACTCGTTCTCGTTCTCAATAAGTATGGTAATTAGACTCTTCACCCTCTTGCTACTGACAACTGCGTTTGTCGATGTTTACGCGCAGCAGTCTAAAACAAAACCGCAGACGTTCACCGCCGAAGGAATCTCGATCGAATTCAGCGTTCAGCCGGTTCGCTCCGATGTCAAAGAGCCGATCGCCGGCGAGGACGCGACGGTGCAGTT
>DASTOZ010000280.1:0-11574 GCA_035762365.1 Pyrinomonadaceae bacterium
AACCGGCGCGATCACTATCGGCACACGTTTCAATATCGATTGCACAGTAAAACCCATTGCGCGACGTTGGCGGGGCAGGGAGTCGCCGATGACGGCGAAGATCGCTGGCGACGCCATGCTTTGCCAGGCCATCACCAGAGCGAGACCGGCAAACAAAAGAGGCCAAGACCTACTGAACAGGTAAACGAGGTAACCGAGTGAGGCGAGTGTAATGAAGATCAGAAAAGCCCGGCGCCGTCCAAAACGATCGGCAACAAACCCTCCCGGATATTGATAGCACGCGTCGAAAAAATCTTCTGCCGTTCCGAAGAGACCGATGATCGGGGTGGTCGCACCGAGTGCTTCAAGGTACTTAGGTAAAAACTTCTTCCATAACTCCTCACCGAAACCGATCAGGAAAACTGCCGCCGACGCGATCGCGACGTTGTGTTCGAGACCAAGATAGTCGACGACTCGCACTCGCCAACGTGCGACTCGATCTGTCGCCGGGTCACTACTTTTTAGTGCGCCTTCCATTTCGTTTTGTGTTGCGTGCCGGTTTCACAGTGTCGTTGCTCAGCAGTGCGTGGAGCCCGTCAAAAACGACGCCGGTCTGTTGCAATAACTTGCGATCGTCGCGCAGCACTTTGCTGAGTCCGTCGATGATCGCGTTGAGTCCCGACGCCTCGAGGCGGTGAAACTTGTCGTCCTTGAGATCGACGTCGTGAACGATCTCGGCGATCTCGCGCAGTGCTTTGTTTTCAGTGAGTCCAAACCGCTTCAGCATCGTTTCGAAGGTGCAGTCTTCTCCGTGATGCGTGAACTCAGCCCCAAACATGTCGAATGGAATTGCCCCTTCGATCGTTTCGCCTTCAGCAACGAAATAGAAACGAGGACGCTTATCGATGAACTGTTTGATCAGCCATGCGGAGGCGAGCCGGTCGACATGAAGATTGCGGCGAGTTACCCAACGTTGGCCCTGATAGTTCGCAAGGTCGAGTCTCCCGCGCCTGGTGTCCGGCGAGGCTGTTTTTACTTTTGGCCCCTGGGCCGCGCGCAGTTCTTTTTGACATCGCGCGTAAGCGGCGAAGGCGGCTGCGCGACCTGCCGCAGTAAAGAAGTCGTTCGCCGCGATGCGTTCCAACTCAGCGTGTAATCTGTCGATCTCACTCTCATGCGCGGACAGTCTGCCCGCGGACAGGTGTTTGCCACGAGACTGTTCGCGAATTGCTCCCGTGAGACCGTCGATTTCCGCGGCAACCGCAGCAAACTCGGCATCGCGTGCTTCGCGGAATGCGGTGATGATCTCCTGGTCTGTCGCGCCCTCGACTGAAGCCGCCTTGAAGACCGACGCTTCACCGCCAGCCGACTCGATCTCCTGCTTCAACCACTGAAAATCTTCGTGGGCCTTTTCCGTGGCGGGCAGCACGTAGACGGAGTTCTTGATCGCCACCGCACCCAGCTTTTGCAGCTTGCGCCAGATCCTGACGCGCAGGTTCGTAGGCTTCGGCGGCAACTGGTGAATGAGTAAGACCCATTCGTAAGTGTTTGCGGGCTGCTTCGGCATGTAACGACCCGTGGAGTGTAACGAGTGTTACTCTTCATGGCAAGAGCGAGGGGTTGAGGCTTACTGGAGTTTCAATTGCTTGACGAGCCAGTCTCCGCGGTCCTTCGCGATTTCCTTCAGCTCCATCTTGTGCGGAGCTTCGTACAGCTTGCGTTGCTTTGGTTCGGTGGCGGCAGCGAAGAGGATCGCGCCGTCCGCCCGCGAAACGTAGAAGTCGTCTTTGCCAAACTGAAAGAACTTGCTTGCGTTCTTCGCCTCTCGTAAATAATCCGTCAACTCGAGATTGGCGTTCTGCTTTAAGTACGCGGCCTTGGATTTCGGCTGCGGGCCAAGAAACGCCCAGTCGTTGAGACTCTGCGTGGCCGCAACGAAGACGAAGGTATTGACGCGCTGGTCCACTCCAGCCATCAGCATCCCGTACATCGCACCGTAATCGTGACCGACAAATCCGATGCGCGTCTTGTCGACGTTCGGCTGTGTAAGCAGCAGGTCAAGCGCCCGCCGGAGTTCGATAACCTGACGAATTGAATTCTCGTAGTCTTTTTCGGGAACTCGCTTGCCGAACCATTCCGGCGCCGACCACATCGCGTCAACCAGGAGCGACACCGCACCTTTGGGCGCCAGTTCAACCGCTTCGTCGAGAAACTGCGTTCGGTTTGATTTCTCTTCGCCCAGCCAGTGCACCCACAAGATTCCCGCGAATGGTCCATCGCCCTTAGGGACGACCAAATACGCCTTTATATCTCGACCGGGCTCAGGCGAAAACGTTATGTCGCGCACCGTAACATCGCCGCGCTGTTCGGACGACACTTCGTGTACTGTGACGGGAGAGTCGTTCTTATAACGAAACAGGGGCGCGCGGTCCGCGATGTCGTTCGCAGACTGCGCGTGAATCGTCAACGAAGATGCGAACAGGAGAACGAGTAGGAGTGTCTTCATATCAGTAGTAGGTGATAGTTCGTATCTGGACATTTCCCGGATCGAGTCGCATGAGCGTTTCATTCCCGCCCTTGCGGGAGCTCGTTCGCCTGGTCCAATTTCCGTTCGCGTCGTACTCGTACGTATACGAAATCTTCGCGGTGACCTTTCCGTCAGCGTCAAAATCCGTGGTCTCGATCTCGTTGCCTTTGTCGTCGAGCATGGAAAGTTCTCGCCGCGACAGCGTGCCGTTTTCTAAGTAGACGAGTTCCTCCTTTTGGTTGCCGTTGTATTTGTAAACGTGACGCCACATGAAATCGCCATTGCTCCGAAATTCTGTTTTTTCGCTCAATCGCTTGTTCTCGTCGTACTTGTACTCGAACCGTTGCTGGTAACGAGGATCCATTTTTCTTTCCGAAGTTACGGGACCGCCAGCGCCTCGCCCGGACGGAGGGCTATACTCGCGCTCTATATATTTGGACGCCGAGACTCTGCTGCCGTCGAGATATCCATAAACTGTGATCAGGTAAAGATTATTCCTGTGATCGTACGACTCAGTGCGCAGTTTGTTGCGGTTCCGGTTATACGTTTCGAGCCACGATCGCATTCCCGTGCTCGTTAATGGAGTTTCGACGGGGTACTCGATCCGCGTATGAACGCTCTTCACGGGCCCACGCAACCCTTCCTCGTCGGCATCGGATCCGGCGCGCGGAGTTTCTGGCGACTGCGGCAACGGACCTGGGCCGGCTTTGAGTGCCTCTTCAGTTATTTCACGATCGTTCAATAGTCTAAAACTATCGAGCACCGCCACAGCGGCGCTCTCAAACTTTCGCTGATCGTTCTTCAGCAGGACGGCCGTTTCGTAGACCCGTCGCGAAACTAAATACAGGCGCCGGATAAGCACGGCTGAGGGTACGTCGGCTCGCTGTTCAATTCCGGGACGCTCCTCTACTGTGATCGTTTTGACTTGGCCGACGTTGGCGCCATTTTTCACAGCAACGTTTCTGAAACGCTCGGCGGCCGCGTCGAAGAATTGTTTGACGTCCTCCGGCTTATTGACCGTTTGAAAAGTGTCGGCATAACCAACACCAAAGCCGCCTTGTTTGGTCTCCCACTCGTGCTGATGTCCATAAGCGGCGCCGAAAGGCGTCGGCATATTCATCTTCCGGATGTCGGGTCGATCTGGAAGTGCGATCGAGTATCGTCCTTCAAGTGAAACAAACCTGGGTGCGCCTGAGAACTGAGCACGACTCTCTCCGGCAGGTGCGAGAATCGCGACGATGATCGCGGTAATTAAAACTGAGCGTAGCATTGAGGCTCTCCCGTCGTTGCGAGGAATTGAACGTTTGTGGGGTATATTATCGACTGCTCAGCTACGAACTATCCAGCGAAATCCAGCTTAGGTCAAGAGTATGGAGAAGCCGATGCGACGACGCCCACGCCTGTTGCTTTTTCCAGTCTTAGCTTGTCTGACCTTGCTCAGTGGAGCTGCCGGCCAGACACCCAATTCAAACCAGCAAACGAAGCGGTCCAAACCCGCGGTCGTACGATCGGCATCAAGATCGCAATCGCGTGAATCGACGTCGCCGGACCTCGCGAAACAACGGACCCTTTACGTCGTTGGTTATGCACATCTCGATACTCAATGGCGCTGGGAATATCCTCAGGTCATACAGGAATACTTGCCGAAGACGATGCGCAACAACTTCGCGCTCTTCGAAAAGTATCCGAACTACATCTTCAACTTCACCGGCGCATACCGATATCGCTTGATGAAGGATTACTACCCGTCGGACTTTGAACGACTCAAGCAGTACGTCGCTGCCGGACGCTGGTTTCCTGCCGGATCGTCAGTGGATGAAGGCGACGTCAACTCGCCGAACGCCGAGTCGATCATCCGGCAGATTCTTTACGGCAATAATTGGTTTCGCAAAGAGTTTGGCATTGCCAGTCAGGAGTACATGCTGCCTGACTGTTTTGGCTTTCCTGCGTCGCTCCCCAGCATTCTCGCGCATGCGGGAATCAAAGGTTTTTCGACGCAGAAGTTGTCGTCGAGCTGGCAACCTGCGCCGCACGTAGGCGGACCCGACTCGCCGGAGAAAACTCCGGTGGGTATTCCGTTCAACGTCGGAGTGTGGGAAGGACCAGACGGGCGCACCGTAATCGCGGCATTGAATCCGCTCAGTTACGGCAGCCAGGTGACGTACGACATCAGCAAGTCGCCGGAACCGCCGCCTCCTCCCGATCCGAATCTAACAGCGCAACAGAACCAGGCCCGAACCAGAGCTCGCGAAGACTGGCCCAAACGAATCGACATCAACGGTAACCTGACCGGGATCTTTGCCGACTATCACTACGTCGGCACGGGGGACGTCGGCGGCTCGCCAAACGAAAGCTCCGTGAAGTTGATGGAGGCCATTACGACCAGGGACAAAACTGTGCTGCCTGCTGCATCGCAGACGGCATCTCCGGCCGGTTCTGCCGTCCAGGTTGGCGATGGTCCAATCAGGGTAACGTGGTCGAAGGCCGATCAGCTTTTTCGCGACATCCTTAACTGCTGCGCGACAGATCGTCTGCCGCGTTATAAAGGCGACCTCGAGCTCATCAATCACTCAGCCGGATCGCTGACGTCGCAGGCTTACCAAAAACGTTGGATGCGCCGCAACGAGTCACTCGCCGACGCGGCGGAAAAGGCCTCGATCGCGGCGGAGTGGCTGGGTGGTCGTCCGTACCCACAAGAGCGGCTTAACAATGCCTGGACATTGGTCATGGCGGGGCAGATGCACGATCTGTTGCCCGGCACCGCCACTCCGAGAGCTTTCGAATTTGCGTGGAACGATCAGGTGGTAGCGATGAACCAATTTGCCGGCGTTGTTTCGAGCGGCAGCAGCGTCGTGGCCGCCGCGTTGGACACACAAGCCGAAGGCACGGCGATCGTCGTCTACAATCCGCTCAATGTTCAGCGTGAAGACGTAGTCGAAACAAACGTGACGTTCGCCGGTGGCACGCCAAAGGCGGTCAGGGTGTTTGGACCAAACGGCGCGGAAGTGCCCGCGCAGCTCAGCGGCGACAAAGTTAAGTTCCTGGCCCAGGCGCCTTCGGTTGGTTATGCCGTCTACGACGTACGAGCGGCTGACGCGCCGATGGTCTCCTCTGAACTGAAGGCCACTGAATCGTCACTCGAGAATGTCCGCTATCGCGTGCGTTTGAACGACGACGGCGACGTCGCCAGCATCTTTGACAAGAAGCTCGGTCGGGAATTGCTGTCGGCTTCGGTCCGCCTTGCTATTTCAACAGACAACCCGCGGCAGTGGCCGGCGTGGAACATGGACTTCGAGGACCAGCAGCGGCCGCCGAGATCGTTTGCGGGTGGACCAGCGAAGATCCGCATCGTCGAGTCAGGACCGGTGCGCGTGTCGCTTCAGGTGGAGCGCGAGGCCGAGGGGTCGAAGTTCGTGCAGACGATCAGTCTTTCCGCGGGCGACGCAGGCAATCGCGTGGAGTTCAGCAACGTGATCGACTGGAAGACAAAGTCCGCAAATCTCAAAGCGACATTTCCTTTCGCGGTCGAGAACAAGCTGGCGACATACAACTGGGACGTCGGAACGATCCAGAGGCCCAACGCTGCCGAGCGTCAGTTTGAAGTTGCGTCGCATCAATGGATCGACCTCACGGACCAGAGTGGTTCCCACGGAGTGACGGTGCTCACGGACTGCAAAAACGGTTCAGACAAACCTGATGACAAAACACTGCGCCTAACGCTCGTGCGCACGCCCGGCACGCGAGGCGGCTACGCAGATCAGGGCACGCAGGATTGGGGACGCCACGAGATCGTCTTTGGACTTGCGAGCCATGCTGGCGACTGGCGCGACGGCCGCACTGACTGGCACGCCTACCGGCTCAACCAGCCGTTGATCGCATTCGTCAGTCCGAAACATCAGGGCTTTTTGGGTAAGAGTTTTTCGCTGCTGAAACTGAACAACGATCGCATCCGCGTGCTGGCGCTGAAGAAGGCAGAGGCCAGTGATGAACTGATCGTCCGGCTGGTCGAGGTGGACGGCAAGACTGCCGATAACGTTCGCCTCGCGATGGCGGCGCCGATTGTTTCTGCGCGGGAAGTGAATGGACAGGAGCAACCAATCGGAGCAGCGAAGACAGTCAATGGTGAGTTGGCGATGTCTTTTGGACCGTATCAGCCGAGAACCTTTGCGTTGAAGCTTGCCGCTGCGCCTCAGCGCGTGGCCGCGCCGAATTCGATGCCGGTGCCGCTCGAGTACGATCTGTCAGTGGCGGCACGTGCCGGGCGTCCGGCCGATGGAAGCTTCGATGCCATGACGAACAATCAAAACGCGTCACAGGGAAAAGCGTTTCCGGCCGAGGCGTTTCCGCGCGACATCTGGTTTGGCGGCATTCGCTTTAATCTTGGACCAGCACTCAAACCCAACGCTTTGATCGCTCGCGGGCAAACGATCTCGCTGCCGGCAGGCAAGTTCAACCGCATCTACTTGCTGGCGGCCGCTGCGAATGCCGATCAAAAAGGAACATTTCGCGTTGGCGAACAGTCTGCTGAGTTGACGATTCAGGAGTGGACCGGGTTTGTCGGACAGTGGGACACACGGATCTGGAAGACAACTGAAGAGGCTATCCGGCAGCGTCCCGACGCACCGCCTCCGCCCGCGGGAACTCCGGTGAGAACGCGGTCCAATCCGTACGGCGAAATGGTGAGCATCAGGCCGGGCTTCATCAAGCGTTCTGACATCGCCTGGTTTTCATCGCAACGTCGCGGCGCCGACGGCAACGCCGAACCGTACGCATACGCCTATCTTTTCGCGTATACACTCGATTTGCCCGCGGGTGCAAAGACGATTACTTTGCCGGACAACGAGAGAATTCGCATTTTGGCGATTACTGTTGCGGACGAACTGCCTGGAGTAACACCCGCCGCGCCGCTCTACGATACGCTGATACGAAACGAGCCATAGTCTGTGTGGTCCAACCTCAATCGAATACACTTGCTTGTCCTCGCAATGATGAGCCTTGCGCTGCTGTTTCAAGATCACGCCAAGGTCGCATTTGATCGCAACTCGAATACGACCGCGACCAGCGCGTTCAGGTTCAAGACCGTATCGCCGCCAGCGAAGGACGATGCAGCCACGAGTGCGAAGTTGATGTTGCTCGACGGCGACGTCGATCCGAATGGCGGTGAGCTGAGTGCTCTGGTTGATGGTATTGCTCCGACGACGGAAGACCAGCCGGCCGCGAACGTCTTCTTCACCGCAGGGACTGGTGGTGGTCGCTTTCGTATCGATCTCGGCAAGGCGATCGAGATCGCTCAAATCAACAGTTATTCCTGGCATCCCGGCAGCCGTGGGCCGCAAGTGTATCGCGTGTGGGGTAGTGATGAATCCAATCCGAAATTCAATGCCGAACCGCGCGGCACGATCGATCTCGCCAGTTGCGGCTGGACGCAGATCGCCCTCGTCGACACCCGTAGCAGTCAAGGTCAGGATGGCGGTCAATACGGCGTGAGCATCACCAGTTCGCGAGGCTCACTCGGCACCTATCGCTATCTGGTGTTTGACTGTTATGTGACGGAAGTCGCCGACAACTGGGGTAATACGTTCTACAGTGAAGTGGACGTCGTCGCGAAGAAATAAGACCTAAGCTGCAAATCCATTTGCGATGCGGTGTTCGTTTCGATAGCGCGCGGGCGGCAAACCGAACTCGCGCTTGAAGGCACGATTGAAAGCCGCTTCTGATTCGTAACCAACGTCTTCGGCGATCTCCGCGACGCCGCGTGAAGTTGAAGCGAGAGCACGCGCGGCCAGCTTCAATCGCCAGCGGATGAGATAGGCCATCGGCGGTTCAGACAAGTATCTCGTAAACCGTTCGACCAGAGCGGAGCGCGACATGCCAACTTCCTTCGCCAGCTCAGCAAGCGTCCATGGATGCGGACTGCGCGAGTGCAGGAGCATCAAACTCTTGCCGATAAACGGATCGCGCGCGGCCGCCAGCCAGCCAACCTCCTGTTCCGGCAAACCCGAGAGATAACGACGCAACGTGTCGATAAACAACGCTTCAGATAACTTCGCGAGCACCGCTTCGCTGCCGGCATGCTCCGACGCTGCCTCTTCCACCAGGTGAAGCAGCGTGCTCTCGAGCCATTGGCCGGATCGGTCAGTTCGCAAGTTAACTTTGAATGCCGCCGGAAGACTCTGCAGGATCGGGCGACACAGAAGTGGATCGCAAACCATAAACCCGCAAACGAACCGCGCGACTTCACCACCCCCGCCGGTCTGCATCGCACTGAGATCGCGAGTCTTCAACTTGGCGATCATCGCCCCTGACAACTTCCGCGCGACGCCCTGAGCGCTGCACATCTCGTGAGCGTCGCCGTGCGGCACCACGACCACGTCGCCGGGCGCCAACTCGATCAGCGCCTCATTCAGCCGAACGATCGCCGAACCTTCGACCAGAAAATGATAAACGAGCAGGTGCGGCGCCTCAGGCGCCAGCAACGGCGCCAGCTCCTGCGTCGTCGGCGCATTGAACCCCCACGGCGCAGAAAACTCCGCGTTGAAAAACAGCGCGCCCTTCAAAACGACGCCGCTGAGGATTTGCGAGAACGGATCCATCTCAGATTCTGGACTCTTGGCAAAGGCCGCTGCACTCGCGGCAAAACCATCTGCTTACGTTGGACTCCAAGTCAATTTCTTCGGCCGCACGAGCATGGTCAGTGTCGTCGATACGACGCATGATTTTAGTTGTAGCGCGGCATACCCGCAATGCTTTGAACAGACCGACTGAGGAGGAGTTATGATTGCACCCGCATACAACTATCAGGACACGTTAGCAGCGTCCGTAAAAGCAAACTGGCGCGTCGAAGACATTATCGGCGGCGACAAGCGCCTCGATTTCAACAAGCCTTTCATGCCCGACTCGCTCGCGCGGGTGAACGCGATGGATTTCCTGCGTGACGACGAGAAGATCCTGCTGAATCAAATTCGCGGCTACGGCTATCTCTACACGTTCGGACTCGTCGAGGAGTTCATCCTGCCGTTCGTGTTGGACCACGTGCGAGCGCACCTGGATGAAGACGACTACCGCACCCGAGCGCTCTTGCAATTCGCGAGCGAAGAGGCGAAACACATCCAGTTGTTCAAGAAGTTCGCTGACGAGTTCAAGCAGGGCTTCGTGACGTTTTGCGAGACGATTGGCCCACCCGAGGAGATCGGCAAAGCCGTGTTGTCACACGGTCCGCTGGGCGTGGCGCTCGTCATTCTCGGAATCGAATGGGCCACGCAGCAGCACTACCTCGAGAGCATCCGCGACGACAACGGACTTGATCCGCAATTCAAGAGCTTGCTGCGTCATCACTGGATCGAAGAGGCGCAACACACGAAGTACGACACGCTGATGCTTCAGGCACTGACCGACACTCTCACTCCGGCTGATATCGAAAAAGGAATTAGCGATTACGCATCGATCGGCGCCTTGTTCGACGGCGGACTGAAGCAGCAAGTGGAGTTTGACATGCAGGCGTTGCAGCGTGCCGCTGGACGAACGTTGGATGAAACTGAAGAGGAACGATTTCGCGCGATTCAGTTACAGGCCCTGCGTTGGACCTACCTGGGTTCGGCGATGACGCATCCGACTTTTCTCAAGACCGTCGGCGAGTTCAGCCCCGGCGGGCGAAACCAGCTCGAAGAAATGGCGCCGGCGTTCTCCTGAGTTCGTGCGAGGCGGTTTTCGCTCAGGTCACGTGCTGAGTTCAGCTAACACGTGGAAGCTTATCCATGTAGGACTCAGCCGTGACGGCCGCCTCGTCAGAACCAGCGCCGTTCTGACGCGCGCTCAGGTACGCTGCGTACCAGTCCCACCAGTGATGCGGACCATGCGTCTTTTCATAAGGGTCGTGATGTTCCGACGTTTCGTGTAGCAGTTCGGCAAGAGCAGCCACATCCGCCTGTTTAAGCGTTGACTTCCATTCGCGGCCGGGTAGACGCGTCGTGATCTCCTGAAGCAGCCAGCCGTTCCCATCCGGATCGTCAAACGATGCAAACGAAAAGTAAGAACGTCCTTCGGGGTCACGCCCGTTGACGCGCGGGTTTTCGACGGTGTTGTTGAAAGGGCCGGCGGCAAAGTGGAAAACCGCGCTTACCTCCACGCCTCGCGCCAGCAAATCCTTGCGGGCAGCGTCGACGTCGTCGACGGCGAGGACGAGGGTCGGCGCCGAGCCGGGCTTCGGCGCAATCATTCCTTTGCCGAAGATGATTGACGCGGCCGAGTTGTGCGGCGTCATCTGCACGCCGCGGAACTCGCCCTGCGCGATGTCGATGTCGAGTCGCCAGCCAAGCTTCTCATAGAACGCCTTCGCGCGGTCTACGTCGGAAACCCCAATCAAAACTACCTCAAGCTTCATGTCCAATTGTGATTTGTTTGGTTCGCTCATTTTATTGTGGTCCTTGTTGGCATTGTTTCTTGAATCCGAAATTCACATATCCCAAAAAATGGAAGTCTCTGCAGATACCCCGAACGGGTCAGTTAATACCATGAAGGTGTTAAGAAACTTTTCCCGGCGTGGTAGAACCCGGGCGCACACAGCCTTGCCTGTAAACGAGAATCGCTATTAAATGGGCCTCAACGCGGGAGTTCTTCCGTACTCCAATCGAAGTCTGAAAAGATGGAATCCGAAGCGCAGCCCCCTGTATCGTTTGCGCAGCTAAACCCCGAGGCGTTGATCTGCGCCTGCATTGCGGGCCAGGCGGCGGCGTGGGAAGAATTCATGCGCCGCTATCACCGCCTGATTGCGGGCGTCGTGTTTCGCACGACTCAGAAATGGGGCGAGTCGTCTCCAGCGACAATCGACGACCTGATTCAGGAAATTTATCTAAAACTCTGCGCGGACGATTACCGCCTCTTGCACGCGTACGATCCAAGGCACCCCGACGCGATTTACGGATATCTCAAGGTCATAGCTGCCAACGTAGTTCACGATCGACTCAAAGCGTTGCATTCAGAAAAACGCGGCGGCGATCAAATCGTCGGAGATCTGACCACACTCGAAAATCGATCGGGCGTTGACGAGGCTTCCGGAAGTAATCATGCAA
>DASTOZ010000281.1:0-7402 GCA_035762365.1 Pyrinomonadaceae bacterium
TCCGAAGCCGCGCATGTTTCGACTCTCCAAGGATGAGGCGTTGATCAATCGCGCAGGCTTCAACAACGCCGGGGCCGCCGCTTTCGTGCGACGCGTCGAACAGCATCGGCCCGACTGTGTTCTCGGAATCAGTATCGGCAAAAGCAAGATCACGCCGATTGAAGACGCGACTGACGACTACCTCGGGAGCTTCGATCTCGTCTACAAACTGGCGGATTACGTCGCGATCAACGTCAGTTCACCAAATACGCCGCAGTTGCGGGAGTTACAGAAGTCGAACCAACTCGAATCGCTGCTCGTTGCACTACAAGCTCGCAACCACGAGCTACAGAAACGTTATGGCCGCGTCACGCCTGTTCCGCTGCTCGTCAAACTCTCGCCGGATCTGGAACGCCGCGATCTGGAGATGATCGTCGACGTGATCACGCGTTTAAAGATCGACGGCATCGTTGCCACGAACACCACACTCAGCCGCGACTTTCTGCGAACGGATAAAGCTACTGTTGAAGCGTGTGGCGCGGGTGGACTCAGCGGCAAACCACTCACCACCCGGGCGACGCAAATGATCGCCGAGCTCTATGAGCTCACCCACGGGCACATTCCGCTGATCGGCGTCGGCGGGATCTTCACCGCGGAGGACGCATGGGAAAAGATCTGCGCGGGGGCGAGTCTCGTGCAGTTATATACGGGCTTCATTTATAAAGGACCGCGTATCGTGCGGCAGATCAATGAAGGCCTGGTGGAAATCCTGCGGCGCGAGGGGTTTGCGAAGGTCGAAGAGGCGGTTGGTTGCCGGGCGAAGGAAATCGGGGGGAACCGATAGTTAACCGCGGCGTGTAGTAGAGCATTGCCGATTGCCAATTGCAGATTGCCGATCTTAATAGCCCTTATCCACATTTAACCTGAATCTTGGTGCTTTCAAATCGGCAATTGGCAATCACAATCGCAAATGTTCTTAATGTTTGCCCATCTCTTGATTTGAAACTATTATGCGACGGTGAATCTCAGCTTGAAACCCCCGCTAATTTCGACATTTATCGTCCTGATCCTCGCGTTCGTCTTTCCTGTCGCTGCTCAGAATGGCGCGCATTCAGTATCGCAGGGGATATACCGCGTCGGCGAAAAGTTGACGTACAACATCTCCTATTCAAGCTTTCCGAGCGCTGCTCACGCGGAGTTTCAAATCCTCTCTCGCGGAGTCTTTTTCGGCCGCGAAGCCATTCAACTGCGCGCGCATCTCGAAACGACCGGCGTCGTGAACGTCGCGCTCTTCGCGCTCAATAACGACTACATGACGTACATCGACCCGGAAACGGGTCTTCCCTTTCGCTCGCAGGAAACTGCGCGCGACGCGATGGCTTCGTCGGAAGCGAGCCACGAGTTCCCGCAACCTGCGGGTAACGAAGCCATACCGCCGAGAGTAAGTGCGCTTGGCGGGGTGTTCGATTTCCTGTCTGCGTTCTATCGCGCGCGGGCGCTGCCGTTAGCCGACGGCGCGGAGTATGACCTGACAGTGCGCAGCGAAGGTGTTGATTATCCGGTGGAAGTGAAAGTGGTCGGACGGCAGACGGTGAGAACAAACGTCGGCTCCTTCGAAACGATTGTCACGCAGGTAAAAGCCAACTCACGTTTCAAAAACGTGCGTGTCTATTTCACCAACGACGAGCGGCACGTGCCAGTGTTGTTTACTGGCAAGCTAAGTTCCGGCGAGTTGCGCGCCGAGCTTGCAGGCTCGGAAATGATCGCGCCGCCACCCAGTAAGACCAAGCCAACGACAACCGTCACGCCGAATCCAACGGCTGTCGCGGCGCCACCGCCCGAGACTGCTCCCGCTGTCACCGGCAACTTGCCCTTTCCACTCAACGAACAACTCAACTTTCAGATATTCGTTGGACCAGGCACGACGGCCATGGGCTCGGCGAGTTTTCAGGTGAAGGGACGTTCGAAGTACTTCGATCGCGACGGCATCTTTCTGACGGTGACCGCGCAAACGACCAACGCCGCCGCTCGCGTGTTTGTCGCGCGAGATCGTATCGATTCGTACGTCGATCCAAGAGCGTTGCTACCGTATCGAACGGTGTTCGATCTCGTCGAAGGCAAACGCCATTTGAATCAAACCCTGACGACGAACCAGGATACCGGAACGGTATCGATCGAGGGCGGGACGCGGTTAGAGGTTCCCGTCGGCACGCACGATTACGTTTCGTTCTTCTACGCACTGCGGACGTTTGATCTAGTCGTCGGCAAGCGCAACGGGGTACCGGTGCTGGTCGAGAACAAACTCAAGACGGTCTACGTGACAGCGCAAAAACGCGAGCAGATCGGATTGGGTCAGCGCGTAGTGCCGGCGATTGCTATTACGATCACGACTGACGATCCTGAGCCTGATAAGTATCAGTTGCGATTGTGGGTGAGCGACGATGAGCGACGGCTGCCGTTGCGATTGACGGCGGCGACACCGCTTGGCCCGGTGAGGGCCGACCTGGCTATTCTTCCTACCTCTCCTCAGTAAACGGCTTTTTTCCGGACTGGGCCGGGAATCCTGCCTGGCTGAAATTGAAAACTATTTTCAACTAGACTATACTGCGGGCGCCATGCTGAACTCTTTCATCATCGTTCTCCGCGAAGGCTTCGAGTCGTTTCTACTCGTCGCCGTCATTCTTGCTTACCTCCGCAAATCAGGACAACAGTGGCTGAATACCTCCGTTTACCTGGCAATTGCCCTTGCGCTCGCGGCCAGCGGCGGTCTTGCCTGGTTGTTGAGCGCGGGCGTTGACGACGCCGTCGTGCAGAGCATGTTTGGTGAGTTTATCGGCGGTTACATCAGCACTTTCTTCAACAATGAGGCACTGCGCGAGGCGGTCCTGGGTGCGATTGCCGTGGTCATGGTCGGCACGCTCGTGATTCACATGTGGCGCTCGGGTCCGAAGATTCAACAGCGGATGCGTGAGAGATTGAGTGAAGTCTCGTCGCGCAGCACGAGCTTCGCGGCTGTTGCGGGTGTGTTCATTTTTACTTTCCTGATGATCACGCGTGAGGGAATGGAAACGGCGCTGTTGTTAATGCAGGTGAAGGATCCAAACCTGATCAGCGGAGCTCTGTTGGGTTTAGTCGCCGCCGTCGCTTTCGCGATTGGTTGGGCGAAGTTTGGTCATCTCTTGAATGTGAAACGCTTCTTCCAGGTCACGAGCATCTTCCTGCTGCTCTTCATGGTCCAGGTCGCGATCTACTCTTTCCACGAGTTCACGGAAGCGGGAATGTTGCCGAACAGCGAAGCGCTGCACATCGCCACCGAAAAGTTTTCACCTGACGGTCTCTACGGCAAATGGTTCTCGCCGATCATGATCGGCATCTGCGCGCTGTGGTTAGTGGGTGCGTGGGTAATCGATCGAGTGAAGCGAACCTCCGTCACTCCGGCTCAGATGCCCAAGCTCGAAGGCGGCACGAGCTAGTTGACGAGTAAGAAACGCGAATTGACTTTCTCTAACAACAGCAATAACCTCCCACCATCTCCAGTTGAAGGCTGATCTCGAGCCTCTGCGCCCTCGCAAACTTGCCAGCCTTTTCTTTTCAACGCCCGAACTCTCGTTAGTCTCAACCATGCGTGAGACTTTGGCTTTTGCGATGAGCGAGATTGCCCGATGCAGTCCATCAAATCACCATTAAATCTGACGGCGATCAAAGCCGCCTTCTTCGTTAACTCACAGGAGAAAGGGCTATGACTCACAAATCATGGAACATCGGATACGTGAAACAGATCAGGAGAATAACGGCGATGGGCGTCGGGCTGCTGCTGGCCGGTGTCAGTCTGCTCAACCTGACGAGCTTGAGTGCTGGCGCGACACGATTCGATACTCCGGTCTTTTTCAATGAGCAGAAGCTGACCGCGAGCGACGGAACGACCGGTGACTTCTTCGGCAACTCAGTCGCGGTCAGCGGTTCGATCCTCGTCGTGGGTGCACCATTCGATAGCACCGGCGGCCACTCTGCTCAAGGCTCGGCATATGTCTTCAAACGTGAGGGCGGGAACTGGGTCGAGGAGCAGAAGCTGACCGCGAGCGACGGAGCGGCGGGCGATCAATTCGGCCGCTCAGTCGCAATCAGCGGTTCGACGATCGTCGTGGGCGCATGGGTCGACGACATCAACGGCGACGTTGATCAAGGCTCGGCGTACGTCTTCAAACGTGAGGGCGGGAACTGGGTCGAGGAGCAGAAGCTGAGCGCGAGCGACGGAGTGGCGGGTGACAAATTTGGCTGGTCCGTCGCCGTCAGTGGCTCGACCATCGCCATCAGCGTCAACTCCTTTCTAGGATGGGCCTATGTTTTCAATCGCCAGGGAGGGAACTGGGTCGAGGAGCAGAAGCTGACCGCGAGCGACGGAGTGGTGGGCGATCATTTCGGCTGGTCAATCGCGATCAGTGGCTCGACCATCGTCGTGGGAACCGCAATTCTCAACGCGTTTGCTGAAGGCTCGGCCTATGTCTTCAATCGCGAGGGCAGGAGCTGGGTCGAGACGCAGAAGTTGACGGCGAGCGACGGAGCGGGAGGAAACATCTTCGGCTGGTCAGTCGCGATCAACGGCTCGACCATCGTCGTGGGTGCATGGGGCGGCACCGTCGGGGCGAATTTAAATCAAGGCGCGGCCTATCTGTTCACCCGCCAGGGCAGGAGTTGGGTCGAGAATCAGAAGCTGATCGCGAGCGACGGAGCGGCGTTTGACGAATTCGGCTGGTCAGTCGCGATCAGCGGCTCGACCATCGTCGTAAGCGCAGAGCTCGAGGCCATCGGCGGCAACACCGCTCAAGGCTTCGCTTATGTCTTCAATCGAACGCAAGGGAGTTGGGTGGAGGAGCAGAAGTTGACCGCGAGTGACGGAGCGCCGGGCGACCGTTTCGGATGGTCAATCTCGGCTAGCGGCTCGACAGCCGTCCTGGGAGCCCCCGGCAACAACTTCGTCCAAGGCTCGGCCTATATCTTCGAACCCTAGCGCCCACCGGCGGATCGCCGACGCTCCTCAACCATGCTGAGCAACTCGTCAACTGAGATGGGCAGCACATTCTGAGGTATGTTGAACGGGGCCGGAGCAATACCCTTGTTCATCCTGGCCATAACTCTCTTCAGACCTGACTGACGAGCGAGGACGACTTTTTCATCCACCGGAATGATGCCTAACATCCGCTGCCCCATGAAGTCGTACGCGAATATATCCGCGATCTCCTCCCACTTGAGCATCCCCGCACCAACGAAAGAGGCATTGTCAAAGAGCCCCTCGTCGCTAATGACGACCGCGGGCTTAGGCGTCACCAGCCGGTAAATTGCATAAACCAGGCACAGACCGAAGAAAGGAATACCTACATAAGCGGTGATAACGACGGCCCGCAGCGGCAACCGCATCGCAACACGATTCTGGGCAAAGTAAAAGCCGAGGATGATGAACACCAAGGCGCCTATAGCAAGGGCCAACAGCTTCAGTTTCTTCGGATATATAGCTACTTCATTCATAAGTTATCCGCGAAGGTCTAACGAGGACTTCACTGTTTCAAGTAATGGAGCGCAACGTATCCTGATTCAAGAAACTTTGAGTCAACGAGTTTCAATTGTAGTTTCTCCGGCAGGCTAAGATCGTCGAACAAACGCCTCCCTTCGCCTACAACCAGCGGCTGAACGACAACGCGATATTCGTCAACCAGGCCAAGCTCGATCAGTTGCGAGGGAACATCGACACCGCCCATTAAAATACCGCTGCCGTCTGCTTGTTTCAGTTTAAGTATTTCGTCTTGAAGACTGGTGCGAACGATTCTCGTATTTTCGCTTTCAGCGCGTTCTAACGATCGAGAGAAGACAACGATGGGCTTGGCGGCGAAGGCCTGAGCGAAATCATTCATAGCCTCTGTTTGTCCAGAATTAGTCTTCGCGATTTCGGGCCAAAAAGGAACCATCAACTCATAGGTTTTACGCCCGTAGACGAGGAGGTCAACGTCGCGCGTGAGGCGCGCATAGTATTCAAACATCTCATCATTCGCACTTAATTTGGTGTGGTCGCAGCAGCCGTCCAGAGTGAGGTTGATTGCGTAGATCAGGTTCCTCATTTCCTTAGCCCCCTTTCAACATCCGCACCAGTTCGCGTTTCAACAACTTCCCTGTTGGGCCTTTGGGAATGTCGCTGAGGAAGTGCACCGTCTTCGGGCATTTGTAGTCCGCGAGTCGAGCTTTGCAGAAATCGATCACGTCCTGCTCGGAAACTTTCGCGCCGTCTTTCAGCACGATAACGGCGGCGACTTCTTCGCCGTAAAGATCGTCAGGTACGCCCACGGCGGCCGCAGCGGCGACGCTCGGATGCTGATACAAGACTTCATCAATCTCGCGTGGATAGATATTCTCACCGCCGCGGATGATCATGTCTGACTTGCGATCGACGATGTAATAGAAACCGTCAGCATCGCGGTAACCAATGTCGCCTGTGTGAAACCAGCCGTTGCGGAACGCAGTCGCGGTGGCGTCTGGGTTCTTGTAATAGCCCTTCAGAATGTTCTCACCGCGCAACACGATCTCACCCAGCGAGCCATCCGGAACGTCGCGATCTTCATCGTCGACCACCCGCATCTCGTTGCCGATCGGCAGACCACATGAACCGGGACGCCGCCGCTTATCCGGTGGATTGAAAGTCGAGCGGCAAGTCGATTCAGACAGACCATAACCTTCGACAACGAGACAGTTGAATGTCTCTTCAAATCGTTTCATGACTTCCGCGGGGACTGGCGCTGAGCCGCACATCGCGAAACGAAGTTGCTGCGTGTTTAGACCTGGCGGAACTCCGTGCGCGTATGTGCTCAACAACATCGATAGCATCGTCGCCACCGAACCGAATGACGTGATCTGATAATCCGAAATGATTTGCCAGAAACGCGATGCCGTGAACTTCGGACTGACGACCGTCGAACCGCCTGCGTACAACGCCGACATCGTAGTGACGGAGACGGCGTTCATGTGAAACAACGGCATCATCGTAAGCAATCGATCCGTTTCGGTGAAACCAAGCCAGCTGCTGATCTGACGCGCGTTGGCAATTACGTTGCCGTGCGTGAGCAGACAGCCCTTCGGTTTTCCCGTGGTGCCGGAGGTGTAGATGATGATCGCCTCGTCGTCACGATCGATCTGCGTTGATTCGATCGGTTCCGCGAAAACTTCTTCCACATTGTCGAAAACGATGAAATTACTATTTTCAATCCGCGGTAAGAATTCTGAAGTGACGAGCAGCAGCTTCGATTCCGAGTTGGAGATGACATACGCGATCTCCTGCGTTTTCAGCAGCGAGTTGATTGGCCCAGCAAGCGCGCCGATGTGCCAGCACGCAAAGTAAGCAATCACATATTCAACGCTGTTCGGCAGCAGGAGGCTGACA
>DASTOZ010000282.1:0-4974 GCA_035762365.1 Pyrinomonadaceae bacterium
AGATTGCTGACGATTTGCAGCTTGTTTCAGGCGATCCGGGCCAGTTGCAGCAGGCTGTTATCGCCCTCGCAACGAATGCGCTCGATGCGATGGGTGACAGCGGCACGTTGACGATCGTCAGTCGCAACGAAGGCGACAAAGTCGTGGTGGATGTGAACGACACAGGTGTCGGCATTCCGCCGGAGAACCTGCCGAAGATCTTCGAGCCGTTCTTCACGACGAAGGAAATTGGGCGTGGAACCGGTCTCGGGCTGGCCGTATGTTATGGTATCTTAACGGAGCATGGCGGCACTCTTGACGTGCAGTCAAACGTGGGAGCGGGAACGACTTTCACGATTACCCTTTCCGCAGTCAATCTAAACGAGGAAACGACGGTTTGAGCGACCCACAACAACAGCAAGCACGAATTCTGATCGCAGAAGACGAGGCCAACCTGCGCCTGGTCTTGCAAAAGGAGTTGGAGCGATTGGGTTATCGTGTGCAGGCGGCGCCCGACGGCGAGGCCGCGTTGCGCAAGCTCGAAGAGAGCAACGTCGACGTGTTGCTGTGCGACATCAACATGCCGCGCATCGACGGAATGGAACTGCTCCGCCGCGTGCATCAACGGCCCAATCCTCCGGAAGTGATCATGTTGACGGGACAGGCCACGGTCGAGACGGCGGTCGAGGCGATGAAGCTCGGCGCTTACGATTACCTCACGAAACCCTACACGATTTCCGAACTCGACGTACGCGTGCGCCAGGCCGCCGACAAACGGCGTCTGCGCGTCGATAACACTCGTTTGCGCGAGCAACTCGCGCGGCAGTCGGCGTTGCCGGAGATCGTATCTGTTTCGGAAGTGATGAAGGAAGCGATCCGGTTGATCGAACGCGTCGCGCCTTCGGAAGCGTCAGTGCTGATCACGGGAGAGTCCGGGACGGGAAAAGAACTTGTTGCGCACGCTATTCATCGTTTGTCGAACCGCGCGGAAGCATCGTTTGTCGATCTCAACTGCGCGGCGTTTCAGGAGTCGCTGCTCGAATCTGAATTGTTTGGTTACGAGGCGGGCGCGTTTTCCGGCGCGAAGGGTCGGAAGCTGGGTCTGATCGAGCTCGCCGATGGTGGAACGTTGTTTCTCGACGAAGTTACCGAACTGCCCGCGCAATTGCAGGCGAAGCTGTTGCGCGCGATCGAGACGCGAACGTTTTTCCGCGTTGGTGGCGTGAGAAAAGTCGAAGTGAACGTGCGCATCGTCGCCGCCACGAATCGCAATCTCGATGCTGTTGTGAATGATGGGGTGTTTCGTTCCGACCTGCTTTATCGAATCAACGGTTTTCAGATCAGTCTCGCGCCGCTGCGCGATCGACCGGAAGACATCGAACCGCTGACACGTTATCTGCTGAAACAGATCGCGGGCACGCATCCACCCGAACTCACGGACGACGCGTTTGCTGCTTTGCGCGCGTATCACTGGCCGGGGAATGTGCGGCAGTTGAAGAATTGTTTGGAACGCGCGGTGATTCTTTCGAACAACGGACGGATCACGCTCAACGAGTTGCCGCCGGAAGTTATGCGTCCGGCGATTGCGCCGATCGTGTCGACGGCAGCGCCGGTGGGCGGAACCGAGATGCCTGCGGCGCCGATGGTGGCGGCCTCCTCAGCACCCGGATCGCTTCGTGAAGTCGAACGACAACAGATCCTCGCTGCGCTCGAACAGACGGGCTGGCACCGCGGCAAAACAGCCGAGATCCTCGGCATCTCACCTTCCACGCTCTATCGTCGCTTGCGTGATTACGATCTCGAACGCAGGCGATAATAAGTTTTCCTTTACATTGACCTCGCGGATAACGCTACCGCAGCTTACGACTGAGTCTTCAGCTTCTTGCGATCGATTTTTCCGCGATCGTTCTTCGGCAGGGATGAGACAAATTCTATCCAGCGCGGGTATTTGTAAACCGCGATATTGGTCTTCACAAACTGTTTGATGTCATCCGCGAGTTGCTCGCTTGTTTCAAATCCCTCGCGCGCGACGATAAACGCCTTCGGCTTCACCAAACCATCAGCTTCGTGGCCCACGACGGCGCACTCGAGCACCGCTTCATGTTGCAACAAACAGTTCTCGATCTCCGCGGGCGCGACGAAAACGCCTGATACCTTCAACATGTCGTCGGTCCGTCCGTGATACCAGTAGTAACCGTCGTCGTCGACGTGAAACTGGTCTCCACTCGTGCACCAATCGCCGGCAAACGTCTCTTTCGACTTCTCGTGCGCGTTCCAGTAGCAGAGCGCCGCGGAATCCCCTTTGATGCGCAGCGTTCCCATCTCGCCAGCCGGCACTTCGTTGCCGTCCGCGTCTACTATCTTCCCTTCGTAACCTTCGACGATGCGACCGAGACTCCCGGGCTTGATATCGCCCGGACGGTTCGTTATGTAGATGTGAAACATCTCAGCCGACCCGATGCCATCGCAGATGTCCACGCCGTACGTGTTGGTCCAGCGTTCGAACAGCTCGATCGGCAACGCTTCACCTGCTGAATAACAGAAACGCAGACTCGAAAGATCGTCGCGTGAAGCGCCCGCGACGTTCAGCATCGAATTGATCATCGTCGGCACCGTCGTGAGGATCGTTGGACGATAACGCTTGATCACTTCAAACATCTTTTCCGCTGTCGAACGTTCGGAGAAGAGCGCCGTGGCGCCGCCGACGGCGAACGGAAACAGCAGGTTCGTTCCGGTGGCGTAACCGAAGAAGAGCTTGGGAACCGAGACGGTGAGATCGCCGGCGTTGACACCCATCGTGCGTTTAGCAAAGACCTCCGTGTTGTACGGCAGATCGTGTTGCAGGTGGACGGCGCCTTTCGGATGACCGGTGGAGCCGGAAGTGAAAAGCCAGATCGCAATATCGTCGCGACGCGTGTCAGCAGGCGTGCATTCGACGGGCGCGCCGCTGACGTGTTGCTCGAAGTTACCTTTGTCGCCGACTACTAAAATGTTCTTCAGGTATCTTGCGTTGCGGGCGGCTTCCGTGAACACCGATGACATGGATTGGTGAATCACGGCGACGCGCGCGCGTGTGTAGTCGAGGTAATACTCGTAATCCGCCGCCGGCAGGAGCGGATTCACCATCGTGATCACAGCACCGACGCGCGCTGCGCCAAACCACGTCCAAACAAACTCCGGACAGTCAGGCAGGACCATCAGGATGCGGTCTTCGATCTCGAGCCCGAGATCGCGCAACGCGTTTCCGGTTTGGTTCGACAGGCGCACGACGTCGCCGTAGGTCCAGGTGCGATCTTCGTAGTAGAGACAGATCTTGTTTTCCCGGCCGTCTTCCACGTTGTTATAGAGGAAGTAGTCGGCCATGTTGAACCGCTCTGGAAACGAGACCGTCATGGTTAAGTCTTCTTAAGTTTTCCCTTAAACACGCTGTCTAAAAACTTCGCCAGCAGTTCTTCATCTTCGCTGCTGCTGGAGTTGAAGCGCAGCGCGAAACCGATCTCCGAAGCCTGGTTTACGACTTCGGCCCAGAAGTGAATCGCGTCCTGGTCCGGGAGTTGAATCTCGAGCCAGACGAGCTCCTTCACTTCTACTTTACCGCCGCTGAGCACAAAGCAACCGTTGCGGCTGATGTCGGTGACCGTCGCGTTTTCGCGCGAGAGCACGCCTTCCCAGCGTGCGGGAAGATTCACTCGTGCGCGCGGCGCGGATCGCCTTTCGTTCTCCATTGCGTTGGTTTTATGTGTTTCCTTTTACGTGTGTCTCCCGCATGCGGGAGGTCAATGGTAAAAAGAACCGTGATCGGGTCAGTGTGCAAACGGGCACCCGCTCTGGCCGTGGTTGACGTCGAGATACGTGCGTGCCTCCCAGAGGTCGGGATAGAACTTCTTGTCGAGTGTGGTCTTGAGATATCCGATGCCTTCAGAGCCTCCGGTGCCGCGTTTCGCGCCCACCATGCGCTCCACCATCTTGATGTGATGCGAGCGCCACAGCGAGAAGTACTCGTCGTGCTCCATCAGCGCTTCCGCAAGTTGAAACTCCTCGTACCGTTCTTCGAAGTGCGTGAGAATCTCCAGCACCGCGCGCGAACGATGACTGACGTCAAACCCGCGACGTTCGAGTGCCTGGTAAAAAACATCCGCGAGCGTGGGCTGGGCCAATCGTGCTTCAAGTCGCTCCCGCGCAAACGCATCTTCCGCAAACTCGCGCACGATCGATGCGTCTTTCAAACCCGAAGAAAACTCGATCTCGCGAAACTGCATTGACTGAAACCCGCTCGCCGGGTTGAGCTGATCGCGAAACGCGAGAAAGTTGATCGGCGTCATGCTTTCCAGCAGGTGAATCTGGTCCAACAGCAGCTTCTCGATGTCGACGACGCGTTTCAGAGCGCGCGTCGCGGCCGGCAGGCGGTCCTGGCCCAGGAGCGAAATCGCCGCATCGATCTCGTGGAGGATCTGTTTGAACCAGAGCTCGTAAGCCTGGTGCACCGTGATGAACAGCAGCTCATCGTGATGCGCAGGGTCCGAAAGACAACCCTGCAAATTGATCAGATCCTGTACGCGAAGATACTTGTTGTAGGAGAGTGGTGAATTTTGGCCGTACTCGGACATTGGTCTTGGGTCTTTGGACTTAGGTCTTTGAATTTGTCTCTCGGTCTCTGGGCGCTTGAAGAACCCAAGACCAAAGGCGCAAGACCCAAGTCCCTTTCTTAAAACGCTGCTCCCGCCACTTCCCGATATGCGCCAGAAGCCGCGATCTTCTTCATCTCTTCAATCACGAGCTCCAACTCTTCATCCTTGGTGTAGAAGTGAGGCGAGATGCGAATGCCCGCGCCCGGACGGTAATCGACAATGAACTCTCGACGCAGCAATTCTTTAGTCATGGCTCCCGCGTGTTCGTGTCCGACGGTGATTGTGCCGCCGCGTTGCGCAGCGTTCTTCGGGCTTGTTACTTCGAAGCCCGCTTCTTCGGCACGCTCGATGAGATAGTTTGTCTGGC
>DASTOZ010000283.1:0-4877 GCA_035762365.1 Pyrinomonadaceae bacterium
CCAAAGTCATGCAAAGTGTTATAGCACATGATATATTCCAGCACTCCTATGAATACCTACCGCAATTTTATCAACGGTAAATGGGTCGAGTCGGCGTCCAGCCGCACCGCTCCAAACATCAATCCAGCGAATATCGAAGACGTGATCGGCACCATTCGACAGGCTACGCGCGAGGAAGCGCGCTCGGCCGTCGACGCCGCCGCAGAAGCGTTTCGTAGTTGGCGATCGACCCCGGCGCCCGCGCGCGGACGCATCGTCGCGAAGGCTGCGCGTTTGATGGAAGAGAGCAAGGAAGAGCTCGCGCAACTGCTGACGCTGGAAGAAGGAAAGACGATTGCGGAGTCGCGCGGCGAACTGCAACGCTCGATCAACGTCGCGGAGTTTTGCGCGGGCGAGTCGCGACGCATGAACGGCGAGACGATCCCGTCCGAGTTGCCGCTGAACTTCGCCTACACTATCAAACAGCCGCTCGGCGTCGTCGCGTGTGTTACGCCGTGGAACTTTCCCGTCGCGATCCCAGTTTGGAAGATCGCGCCCGCGCTGGTCGCGGGAAACACCGTCGTCTTCAAACCCGCATCGATCACGCCGGCAACCGCGGTTCGCATCACCGAGATATTCGAGGCCGCCGGCATTCCGCCGGGAGTCTTGAATCTGGTCATCGGATCGGGCTCGGAAGCAGGCGACGAGATCATCAATCATCCCGCTGTGAAAGCGATCTCGTTCACGGGATCGAACGGCGTCGGTATTCGACTCTACGAACAGGCATCGCGGCGCGGTGCGAAAGTGCAGTGCGAGATGGGCGGGAAAAACCCGGTCGTGATTCTTGAAGACGCCGACATGGATCTCGCCGTCGAATCGACTGCGCAGGGCGCGTTTGGATCGTCAGGCCAACGATGCACGGCGACGAGCCGCGCCGTCGTCGTCGATCAGATCGCCGACGAGTTTGTCGACCGCGTTGCGAAACGTGCGGAGTCGATGCGTCTCGGGCCTGGTTCTGATCCATCGACCGACATGGGGCCGAGTGTCGACGAGAGTCAATTCAAGACTGTCCTCAGTTACATCGACATCGGCCGCGAAGACGGCGCGAAACTTGTTTGCGGCGGGTCGCGCGCGACCGGCGACGGGCTCGACAAAGGTTACTTCGTTCGTCCGACGGTGTTCGATCACGTCACACCCGACATGCGTATCGCGCGCGAGGAGATCTTCGGTCCTGTGTTGTCGGTGCTGCGAGTTAAAGACTTCGACGCGGCGATGGAAGTGGCGAACGACTGCGAGTACGGATTGTCGTCGTCGATCTTCTCGAACGATGCGTCGCGCATCTTCCGCTTCGTCGACGAAATCGAGACCGGCATGACGCACATCAACTCGCCGACAACCGGCGGTGAAGCGCACATTCCGTTCGGCGGCACCAAAGGTACCGGCATCGGCGATCGCGAACAGGGCTCAACCGCGCTCGATTTTTACACGGAGCTGAAAGTGGTCTACGTCGATTACACGGGCCGTAAACGCGAAGGAAACTTGTATTGAAGATGGGTGTTTTCACACTGACACTGATGCTGCTTTCGGCCGCGACTACGTTGGCCCAAAAGAACAGCAGCGTCTACACACCACTCTCGGAGAAACAGTGTAAGACGATCAAAGGTCCCGATTCTCAGACCAACGATTACGAGGGACGCTGCAAAGGCGTCGCGGGTTACACACTGATCGTCACCGAAGGCGACCTGCGACAGAACGTTATCGTCGTAACACCCAAAGGCGCGAAGCATTCGCTCGAACTTTGGGACGTGATCAGCGGTGGTTTCTCGAGCGTCGGCCCGAAAGCCGAGTGGCGCATGGCCAACCAAAAAGGAAAGCCCAAACCCGTCGCGCTGATCATCCGCTACAACGCTAACGAGGATCCGGAAAGCCCGAACAAGCAATCGTCTTACCTGGCTGTAGCGAAGATCACCCCGACCGCGATCTGCGTGACTCACAAGATCAATCCCGGCCCAAAAGCGAACGAAGAAGCACGCGCCGCGGCCGACGCCGCTGCCAACAAACCCTGTCTGAAGAAAAAACAAGAACAATGAGAACCCTGATCAAAAACGGCCGCATCGTTACCGCCGTTGACGACTACCATGCCGATATTCTGATCGAGCATCAACGAGTGTCCGTGATCGGCAAAGATCTCCAGATGGAAGCCGATCAAACTATCGACGCATCCGGCAAGCTCGTGATTCCCGGCGGCATCGATCCGCACACGCACATGGAACTGCCGTTTGGCGGCACGCAATCGTCGGACGACTTCCGCACCGGCACGATCGCCGCCGCGCACGGCGGCACGACGTCGATCATCGACTTCGCAGTGCAGTACAAAGGTCAATCGCTGATCGAAGGCATCGACAACTGGCACAAGAAAGCCGAAGGCAAGACCGCGATCGATTACGGGTTTCACCTCATCACCACCGAGCTCGAAGACAAGCAGATCGAAGAGCTCTACACTGCGATGGACGAAGGCGTGACGAGCTTCAAAATGTTCATGGCGTATCCCGGCGTTTTTCTCGTCGACGACGCGACGATCTTTCGCGCGATGTCGGCTGCGGGTTCGCGCGGCGGCTTGATCTGCATGCACGCCGAGAACGGCATCGTCATCAACGAGATCATCAAACGCGCGCTGGAGAACGGACGCACCGCGCCGAAGTATCACGCATTAACCCGACCGACGATCGCGGAAGCGGAAGGCGTTCATCGCGCGATCGCGATCGCCGAGATGGCCGAGTCGCCTGTGTACATCGTCCACTTGTCGTGTGCCGACGCGCTCAACCAGGTGCGACAAGCGCGCGACCGCGGTATCCCCGCTTACGCCGAAACGTGTCCGCAGTATCTCTTCCTCTCGATCGACAACTACGACGAACCCGGCTTCGACGGCGCGAAGTATGTGATGACACCGCCGTTGCGCGAGAAGTGGAACCAGGCAGAGCTGTGGAAAGGTTTGAAGATGGACGACCTGCAAGTGATCTCGACGGATCATTGCCCGTTCTGCATGAAAGAACAAAAAGAACTCGGTCTCGACGACTTCACGAAGATCCCGAACGGCGCACCCGGCGTCGAGAATCGTGTGCCGCTGATTTACAACGGCGGCGTAGTGGAAAACCGGATCAGCCTGAATCGATTCGTCGAGTTGACGTCCACTGCGGCGGCGAAGATGTTTGGCCTGTTTCCGAAGAAAGGCACGATCGCGGTGGGCTCCGATGCGGACATCGTCATCTTCGATCCGGAGAAAGAGCAGACACTCGGCCTCAAGACCAGCCACATGAACGTCGACTACAACGCGTACGAGGGCAAGAAGATCAAGGGCGTCGTGGAAACGGTGCTGTCGCGCGGGAAAGTCGTGGTCGATCGTGGCGAGTTCAAAGGCCAGGCGGGCGACGGGCAGTTTTTGAAACGCGGCACGTGCGTAGCGATGTAGGAGCAACCAAAACACAAAAAACGAATGAGCACCGAATCCCCCACCCAACGCGACTTCGAAGAACTACACACCGACGTTTCCCACAGTCCACTATGGAATCAGGACCTCGCGCCCACCACGATCAAGGAGCGAACATGGTCCACCTGGAACATTGCCGCCCTCTGGATCGGCATGAGCGTCGTCATCACCACCTACACACTCGCCGGCGGTTTTATCGAAGCAGGCATGAACTGGTGGCAGGCGATGATCACGATCCTGCTTGGCAACACTATCGTGCTGATTCCAATGATCCTCAACGCTCATGCGGGAACTAAATACGGCGTGTCGTTTCCCGTGTTGAGCCGCGCTGCATTCGGCACGAAGGGCGCAAACATTCCCGCGATGCTGCGCGCCATCGTCGCGTGCGGGTGGTTCGGCATTCAAACCTGGATCGGTGGCGCCGCGATCGACGTGCTGCTCGGCTATATGTTTCCGGCGTGGAACAGAATGTTCAGCACCGGCATTCTGGACGTAGCGCTGCACACGTGGATCGCGTTCTTTCTGTTCTGGGGCATTCAGGTATTCATCATTCTTAAAGGCGTTGAAGGCATTAAGTATCTTGAAACGTGGTCGGCGCCGTTGTTGTTGCTCGGTGGGTTGGTTGTTTTGGTGTGGGCCTCGTGGCGCGCGGGTGGTCTGGGTCGCGTGTTGACCGAATCAGCAGCGCTCCAAAAACAGCAGAACAACTTCTGGACCATCTTTCCCGGAGCGTTAACGGCGTCCGTCGGATATTGGGCCACGCTCAGCCTGAACATTCCCGACTTCACCCGTTACGCGAAATCGCAAAGATCGCAGATGCTGGGCCAGGCGTTGGGACTGCCGTTGACGATGACGGCATTTGCTTTCATCGGCGTCGCAGTGACGAGCGCGACTGTTTTGATCTACGGCGTTGCCATTCCTAACCCGGTAGATTTGATGGCGCGCTTCGACAGTATCGTGATCATTCTGTTTGCAACGGCGGTGATTTTCGCGGCCCAACTTACGACAAATATGGCAGCTAACGTCGTCTCGCCCTCGAATGACTTTTCAAACCTGAATCCACGACTTATCTCGTATGTTACCGGCGGCCTCATCACTGCCGTCATCGGCATATTGATGATGCCGTGGAAGCTGATGTCATCGATGAGCGCGTACATTTTTACGTGGCTGATTGGATACTCCGGATTGATGGGCGCGATTGCGGGAATTCTGATCTGCGACTACTGGGTGCTGCGGAAGCAACGTTTAAATCTGGTCGGGCTTTTCGACCCGAAAGGGCCGTATTCGTACGGTAATGGAGTCAACTGGCGCGCCGTCGTCACGCTCGTTGTCGCCATCGCTCCGGTCGTGCCCGGGTTTATTCGCGCAGCGACAACCCCCAACGGGCAAGTCAGCAATCCAACGTTTCTCG
>DASTOZ010000284.1:0-3871 GCA_035762365.1 Pyrinomonadaceae bacterium
CGTGAGATTCGGCGTTGCGTTCACCGGCAAAGGCATTTCTGGATTCTGAGACATAGACGGCACCTGTCTGGGATGTTAAGCGAAAAATGCTCGATTTTTCTATACGCGATTATTCAAAGCCGTGTTCCGGACTCTACTGCAATAGACTCCCGGCACATAAAAGGGCAATATGGCACCGGAGGTCGAACCAAGGTGGAGATAACCAAAGCTCTGGCGGCGCTGCAACCGCTGTACGGTAAAGACAACGTAGAAATCATTACTACCGACGGAAGGCGGGTCCGCGGCACGGTGCGTAGTATGAAAACCACCCAGGCGCTCACGACTCCAAGCGTCAAAATCCTATGTGCTGACGGACAGGTCGTCAAGATTCCGTTTCCGACCATCGCAGAGATCAAAGATCACAATCTCGCCGAGTAATGTTATAACTCCGCGTTCAGGAGAACCACGCAAAGAAAGGTGGACTACTAAACTTGCCCTCTCCCTTGCCGAGCGATACTTTCGGCGACTTCGGCGATTTCGGTACGCGAATCGCCACCGTATGGTCTGAACTGCGCCCCTCAACGCGCGGGTTGGTTAAAAGTGCGCTGCAAGCGCCCGTCGCAGGCGCGCCAGCTACGCGCAATTTTCAGTACGACGCTCGCGCCGATCTCGAGTTAAGTCGCTTCCTCGCGGCGCTCGACGATCGGGCCGCGGAAAAGTCGGAAGCACTCGACCCCGCGACCGTCGGCCGGCTCAAATCAGTAGCAGACACGTGCGCTTCAGTTTTGCAGGAGAAAACGGAATCGGCGGAAGTGTTCGCACAGCTCGTCCGCCGTGCTTCGACCCACCGGGATTACAAACGAATTGACGTGCTGGCAGATGCTTTGAATGTTCGTTTTCCACCGAGCGAGATTTGCGAGCTGGCACGCTCCGAAGACAAGATCGTCCGCGAACTCGCCAATGAAGCACTCGCGCGTTGTCCACTTTCAGTTTTGACGACTCTGCTTAACGATCCGGTTGATGCCGACACGGCGCGGGCTGCGCTGCGCAGGCAGGTTGTGGAGTACGGGTCGGAAGAAGCGCGACAGATCGTAAACGCGCTCGATGCTGACGAACTGTTGTGATTATGTGAGATCCGTTAGAGGCCTGCCGAGTTATAGACGAACGTCGATATTTCTTAATCAAGCGCCGAGCTGATGCAGCCGCTCGACCACCTGATCGATTAACCAGTTTGGCGTTGAGGCGCCGGCTGTCACACCCACTCGTTCCACGTTTTCCAAGTCAGCAGGATTGATCTCCGCGGGAGTTTCGATCAGAAAACTCTTCGCGCACTGTTCCTGACACACCGCCAACAACTTCACGCTGTTCGACGAGTGACGCCCGCCGATGACGTAGAACGCGTCGACTTGTCCGGCCAACGCACGCGCGGCGTCCTGTCGATCTCGCGTGGCTGAGCAGATCGTGTTCACGACTTGCGGTTCCGTGTCTGCTTTCTCGCGCACTGCTTCCGCGACTTCGAGGAACGTCTTCAACTTGATCGTGGTTTGCGAGACGACGAGTGGTGAACGAAGTATGGGAAGGTTTGCGACTTCACTCGCGTCGCGCACGACGTAAGTGTTGTTTGGTGCGTAACCGACGACGCCGATCATCTCCGGATGATCCGGATTGCCGGCCACGACGACGTCGCGTCCCTGTTTCGCCGCTCGTTCGGCAAGGTGCTGCACTCGCGTTACAAACGGGCACGTTGCGTCGATGACTTTTGCCGCGCGGTGTTCGAGATCGCGTTGAACTTGCGGCGTCACGCCGTGAGCACGAATGACGGCAATCGTGTCGCCGTCGGCTTCTTCGGGCGTGTCGATCGTGGAGACGCCTTGAGCGCCAAGGCGCTCCATCTCCTGCGCGTTGTGAATCAGCGGGCCGAGCGAGCGAATGGGCCGCGCGCCCTCCTCGACCGCTTCCTCAACCATCTCGACGGCGCGTTCGACGCCGAAACAGAATCCGTACTCGTCTGCCAGTAAGACTTCCATCAGTCGTTTCGCCTATTCAAAGTTTCTAAACTCCCTGGCTCGTCGGGTCGGTGGCCGTTGCGTCGGTCTCTCTTCGACACTTCTCGCGCCACTCTTCGCGCATCCGGTCGCCGCCGGCGACGCGATCGTCGATCCAGCCAATTTCCCAGTCGACACAGCCACGGATCTGAGTCAGCAGCGCTTTCTTCAGATCGCCCAGGGCGTGCGCCACATCTTTCGGCATAATGGCGTAGGAAAAATCACCGATTTGCCGCAATCCATCACCTACTGCGGTACACACATCGTTCACGCAATCTCGGGCTTCTTTCATAAACAAAACCTCCGCCACACGGATTCTAGCACCATCTGCTTTACGCCCGCACGAAGGACAGGGTTCCAGATGCGTCTCCGTGGGGTTGGGAAGGGGGCAAGCACAGCGCGCCCCTGCTCCGTTCAGGTGGGTAGGCCTTTGCGGGCGATTTTTTCCATCAGGTCGCAGAAACGGTCCAATTCGCCGAGTGTGGTGTAGACATTGGGCGTGATGCGGATGCCTTTGAACTCCTCGTGGACAATCGGCGTCGTAAAAATGCGGTGCTTCGTGAACAGGTAGCTGCCGATCGCAACCGGATCGATTCCCTCGATCTTCACGTTGGCAATCGCGCACGACTGGTTCGGATCGAACGACGTGTTGAACCCAATCTTCGGCACGTCCTTCAACCGGTTCATCCAGTAGCGCGACAGGTAACGGAGCCGCGCCTCTTTACGCTTTCCGCCGATCCCGTTGTGAAACAGCATCGCCTCGCCAATCGCCAAACGCGGCGCCGCCGAGTGCGTTCCGATCTCCTCAAACTTCCGTATGTCGCCAACCTGCTTCGACTCCGCCGCCATCAACGGCCACAGTTTCGCGATCTTGTCGCGCTTCACGTAAAGCAGCCCGCTTCCCTTCGGCGCGTAAAGCCACTTGTGCAAACTCGTACCGAAGTAGTCGCAACCCAGGTCCTTCTGTTTGAAGTCAAACTGCGCAAACGAGTGCGCGCCGTCGACGATCGTCTCAATGCCGCGCGCTCGCGCCATGTCGCAGATCGCTTTCACGGGCGTGATCTGGCCCGTGATGTTCACCTGATGCGACACCAGGATCAGCTTAGTGCGGGGCGTGATCCCTCGCTCGAACGCCGCGGTGATTTCGTTGACGTCTTTCGGCGGGATCGGGATCTGGACCAACTTGAGGACGAGCCCTTCGCGTTGCTCGCGTTGCCGCAGCGTCGTCAACATGCGAGGGTAGTCCTGCGTCGTCGTCAGGATCTCGTCGCCGCGTTTGAAGTCCATGCCCATCAAACAGATTTCGAGCGACTCCGAAGCGTTGCGCGTGATCGCGATCTCCTCGCGGTCGCAACCAAACATTTCCGCCAACCCGGTGCGAATGGTTTCCGACTGCGGCTCGAGGATTTGCCACATCGTGTACGCCGTCGCGTCTTCCTGTTGCCAGATGTAGCGGACCAGCGCTTCGGTGACGATGCGCGGACTGGGCGATACACCGCCGTTGTTCAGGTTGACGATCCCACGCGTGACGGTGAAAGAGTTTTGAATGACCGACCAGTAGTCTTCGTCCATCGCCGCCTGTTCGGGGCTCAGGTGACTGACGTTCTTCGTCGCGGCCTCGATCTCTTTGGCCAACTTGCCGATCGCGGGAACGGAAAGCGCCGCGAGACCCAGACCTTTTCCGGCGAGCGAGAGAAAACTGCGTCGCCCGCTCGCGCGCGTAGTGGAAAACGTTTTGGCAGTCATGACTTTTTCTTCTTCTCCGGTTTTGGCGAAGGTTTTGGTCCAAACCAGTAAGCGCGCGGCGTAACAATACGGCGAGTTTCACCGTCCGGCGTCGCGAATTC
>DASTOZ010000285.1:0-3073 GCA_035762365.1 Pyrinomonadaceae bacterium
TCCTGTTGTTATAATTTCGAACCTCAATGTGCGGCATTAACGGCATAGCATTTTCGAGTCGATCGGGCCGAACGGTTTCGCGCCCGCTGCTCGAGGCGATGCGCGACGTCATACGGCACCGCGGTCCCGACGACGAGGGCCTCTTCATCGATCGCAACGTCGGCCTGGGTCATCGCCGTCTGGCCATCGTCGACGTCGCCGCCGGTCATCAGCCGATGACCAACGAAGACGACTCGCTGCACATCACCTACAACGGCGAGATCTACAACCACGCCGACTATCGTGAGTGGCTGGAATCCCGCGGCCACGTTTACAAAACCCACTGCGACACGGAAACGATCCTTCATCTTTACGAAGAGCACGGAATCGGTTGCGTCGAGCATCTACGCGGTATGTTCGCGTTTGCGATCTGGGACCAGCGTAAGCAGGAACTCTTTATCGCTCGCGACCGGCTCGGTGTGAAGCCGCTTTACTACTTTCACGCGGACGACGGTTCGCTCTACTTCGGCTCCGAGATCAAGACGATCTTCGCTGCCGGCGCGCTCAAACCCGAACTCAACTACGCCGCGCTTCCCGACTATCTCGCCAACCACGCACCTTCAGGCGAGACAACGCTCTTCGCCGGCGTGAAACGATTGCTGCCGGGTCACACGCTGGTCTGGCGCGATGGAAAGATCGACATCAAGAGCTATTGGGACGTGAGTTTCGTCAAAGCCAAAGACGAGGGTTATAGCGACAAGGATTACATCGAGCAGTGGGCCGATCTGTTCCGCACGTCCGTCAAGCTGCGGTTAATGGCCGACGTTCCGTTGGGAATGTTTCTCTCCGGCGGCATCGACTCGTCGGCGATTGCCGCGATGATGAGCACGATGGTCGACGAGCCGATCAAGACGTTCTCAGTCGCGTTTCGCGAACGTGAAGCAAACGAGCTCGAATACGCGCGGCTGGTTGCGGAGAAATACAAGACCGACCATCACGAAGTGGTTGTCAGTCCCGAAGATTTCTTTGCGGCACTGCCGAACCTGATCTGGCACGAAGACGAGCCGCTGGCGCATCCGTCCAGCGTCGCGCTGTATTTCGTTTCGCATCTCGCCGCGCAAAACGTGAAGGTCGTGTTGACCGGCGAAGGCAGCGACGAACTGCTGGCCGGTTACGCGCGTTATTGGAAGACGCTGAAGAACCTTGCGTGGGGCACCCGTTATCACAATTTCACGCCGAACCTGATCAAGAACGGCGTGCGAAAACAGTTGAGCGCGTTGCCGAACGGATCGCGGGTGAAGCAGAAGCTGTTGCGTACGTTCCTGACGTTGTCGCCCGACATTGAGAGTCTGTATCTCGACAATTTCGCAGTCTTTTCGCGCCAGACGCAGCCGCAGTTGTTGTCTCGCGAGGCGCGCGAACGAATCGGGGACGTGGATCCCTACAGCGTGATTCACGACATGATGCATCGCACTGACGCTGAGTCGCTGCTCGACCGTCTGCTCTATTCCGACATCAAGACGTATCTCCACGAGCTCCTGATGAAGCAGGACCAGATGAGCATGGCGACGTCTCTCGAAAGCCGCGTGCCGTTTCTGGATCACAAGCTCGTCGAATTCACTGCGAGTCTGCCCGAGCGGTTGAAGCTACGGGGTTGGACCACGAAGTACATCCTGCGCGAGAGCATGAAGGGTGTTCTGCCCGACGCGATACTGACGCGGCCGAAGATGGGCTTCCCGGTGCCGATCGGCGCGTGGTTCCGTGGACCGTACAGTCATTTGCTCGACGAGTTCGTGTTGAGCAGGCGCGCGCTGGAGCGCGGGATCTTCGATGCCGACTTCGTGCGCGATCTCGTGCGGCGGCACCGCACGGGCGGCGAGAACCACGACGAACGTTTGTGGGCGCTCGTCAATTTCGAAATGTGGCAACGGCGATTCTTCGACGGCGACGACAACAGCAACGTCGAAGTTTCGACAACACGCGAGGCTGAACTCGCGCCGGTTCATGCGTGAGCGTGCGAATCCTGTGGCTCAAAACTGAATTGCTTCATCCGGTCGATAAGGGCGGAAAGATTCGCACTTACAACATGCTCAAGGAGCTGAAGCGCAACTGCCACATCACCTACCTCACACTCGACGACGGGACCGCGGATAAGAAAGCACGTGAGCTTGCGACCGAATACTGCCACGACCTGATCTGTGTTCCTCATCGGCGTTACGAAAAGTTCACTGCCGGTTTTTATGTCGAGCTGGCGCTCAATCTAACTTCCGATCTGCCTTACGCAATCAAGAAATACCAATCGGAAGAGATGCGGCGGGAGATTGAGAATCGAGTGGGCCAGTTCGACGTAGTGATCTGCGATTTCCTCGCGCCGGCCGTGAACGTTCCGCGCGATCTGAACTGCGCGACGGTGCTGTTTCAGCACAACGTCGAGGCCATGATCTGGAAGCGTCATTACGAGGTGCAGACGAATCCCGCACGCAAGGCGTACCTGTATCGCCAGTGGCGCAAGATGTTTGAGTTTGAAGCTGCGACGTGTCCGCGGTTTGATTCCGTCGTGGCGGTGTCGCGCGAAGATCGCGAACAGATGGAGCGCGAGTACAACGTGAAGAACGTGTACGACGTGCCGACTGGCGTTGACACCGGGTTCTTTCGACCGAGCGGGACGCGGGAAGCGAAGGCCCACAATCTCGTGTTCACCGGTTCGATGGACTGGCTGCCGAACGAGGACGCGATTCGCTACTTCACAGAACAGATCATGCCGCGAATTAAGCAGTCGGTTCCGGATGTGACGCTGACGGTTGTTGGGCGCAATCCGTATCCGGGTTTAGTCGAGCTGAGCAAACGCGATTCGTCGGTAATTGTGACCGGACGCGTCGAGGACGTGCGGCCGTACATGGAAGACGCCGCGATTTACGTGGTGCCGCTGCGAATCGGTGGAGGCACCCGGTTGAAGATTTATGAAGCGATGGCGATGGAGAAGGCGATCGTTTCGACGTCGATCGGCGCCGAAGGTCTGCCGGTGACGAATGGGGAAGAGATCGTGCTGGCCGACACGCCGGAGTCGTTTGCTGATGCGGTTGTGAAACTGTTC
>DASTOZ010000286.1:0-2007 GCA_035762365.1 Pyrinomonadaceae bacterium
AATCCCCGTTAGACTCGTAAACAGCGGATGTGAAAACGGCGCAAAGAACCCGCGCACGATCACAGTCGCCGTCAACATCCCACCACTCTGCGCCGCTGCGTTGCCGTAGTACAGAATGTTCTCAGTCATCGCAAACCCGAGTCCCGACATCGCCGCATAAACGATCCCGTCGACGACGCCGTCAAACTCATCCTTCTTCGCGAAAAAGAAGATAAAGAGGATGAACGCCTTGCCGGTCTCCTCGACGATCGGCGCCGAGACGACTGCCGAAAACGCCTCGCCCGCATTGGCACTGTCAGCGACCAAACTCACGATCAAACCGCTGATCGTATTCAGCAGAAACGCGAAGAACGCCGCGATCAGCGCTCCCCAGAAAAACGCAACGCTCAACATCCACAGCGGTTCGCCTTCATAGCGATCGATCCACAACACAAGCACGACGTACAACGGCACCGGAATCATCGCCGCCAGCAGACCCAGAATCAGACCGACTGGACCAGTCTCGATTCCGATCACCAGTAACACAAGCAGACCAAGGATCGCCGCGATCAGTGCCGCGACAATCCCGAGCGCGATCTTGATCGCGCTGACGTGCGGCGAGCTCTTGATCACGATCGTCGGCACGAGATTCGGGTTCTGTAGATTGGGATTCGGAAATGTCATCGCCACCTTTACTAGCGAGCGCACGTCAACGCGCGGCCACCGTCAATCGAGTAAGTTCCGCCGGTAATCCAGCCCGCTTCGTCGGACGCGAGAAACAGCACGAGCGCGGCGATCTCTTCGGGCCGTCCGGTGCGGCCGAGCGGATGCGTGCTCTTCGAGTGTTCGAGAAAGGCCGCGTAACTTTCCGGGTTCATGCCACCGCGCTTGTGAATCTCAGTAACTACAACGCCGGGATTCACTGCGTTGACTCGCACGCCTTTCGCCGCCAGCTCCAGCGCTGCGCAGCGAGTCAGTTGGTCCACCGCCGACTTCGAAACACAGTACGCAAGCACGCCCGGAAACGAGCGCAGGCCGGTAACACTGGAAACGTTCACGACGTTTCCACGCCGGTCGATCAAACTCGGCAACGCCTTCTGCATTAGTCGAAACACGGCGCGCACGTTGACGTTCATCATCTCGTCCCACGCTTGCTGCGAAGTGTTTTCGATCGTGCCCGTCGTCAGAAAGCCGGCGGCGTTTACCAAAATGTCGACGCCGCCGAAAGTCTTCAGCGCTTCGTCGATCACACGGTCGGCCTCACCATCGTTCGACAGGTCTGCACGAACGGGCAGCGCGTCTGATCCGGTCTTGCGGACCTCTTCCACCACTTCTTTCAACGCCTGTTCCTTTCGCCCGACGCAGACGACTTTGGCGCCTTCGTTCGCAAACGCGACCGCGCAAGCGTGTCCGATTCCCGAGGTTGCTCCGGTAACCACCGCGACCTTGCCGTTGAATTTTTTGTCGCTCATCTTGTCTGTTCCTTGTGAGTACTGACGATTTCCAAGTTCGCCGGGATCATATATTGACAGGGCGATCCCAAAAAGCTGACTATTATGACCTTGAGAGCCTTGTGAGGCCATTCCCCCCGGCACAACGCGCTTAACAATAGCGTTTTGCGGTCCTGTTTTGGTTGGCGCACGCGCGCCTAGTCCGACCTGGAGGCGCTTGTTGGGACAGAATTCGGCAGATCAATTCTTTCATCAGAATTCGCGATCGCGTTCGAGTGACGACATTCATGGCCGTCACGCACGCGCTCGCATGCCGTCGAGTGCCGGGTATTTGACCCTCGCGGTCGTGAGTGCGGTCGGTTTGTTTTTCCTGCTTTGGTGGATGCTCGTGCGCAGTGGAGACGAGGCGCCATGGCTTCCCGCAGGTTTGGCTGCCAGCGTCGTGCTGCTGGTCGCGTTATCGGCCCGCGAGGTCGTGATGCGTCGCGCGTGGAATCGTTACCTGCTGGACAACGGCATCAGCCAGAAACACACGTCGAGTCACTCCTCACATTCGAGCAGCCATAATCGTAGTCAG
>DASTOZ010000287.1:0-2519 GCA_035762365.1 Pyrinomonadaceae bacterium
TCGCGCGCGCCGATGTGGACGCACAATCGCGGATCGAGTTTGGGCGCAAAGCCGCCGACGTTCGTCAATTCCGGCGCGCCAAAACCGAGCAACGCAGCCAGCGGCATTCCGTGTATGTTGCCGGAGGGTGTCGTCTCGGGCGTGTTCATGTCAGCGTGAGCGTCGAACCAGATCAGACCGAGCGTCTCGTCTCGTTTTTTGAAATACGATGCTGCTCCGGCGAACGAACCGATCGCTATGGAATGATCGCCACCGACCACGAGCGGCAACTCATCGGCCTGAAGTATTCCTTCAACTTCAACGGCGAGCTGTTCGCACGCGTTGCTGATCTCGCGGCCGTACTTGAGCTTCTCATCGGGAAGCGGGATCGATTGCAGCCGTTCGAGACGCATGTCGCCGAGATCGCGCACCGGATATCCCAAGCGTTCGATTCGCTGCTGCAAACGCGCGACCCGCAACGCTGCCGGACCGATGTCGACGCCCGCCATGCTCGCTCCATATGCCAGCGGAACGCCGAGAATCGCGACTGTCCTGTTCCCGATTGCACTCACCTTGAAAACTCAACCACCCAGATTGAAATTGAAACCACCCCCGCCGCCGCCCTGACTCGGGAAGAACGGCTTAAGCAAACCCGCCAGCGCCGCCAGATTGCGAGTCTGAATCAAAAGCTCGCCCGGCCCGGTGAACTCCGCGACGATTCCCTCGCCACTCATCATACTGCGAAAGAACCCGGACGCCGCCTTGCGCAACGTGTATTGCGTCGTGCCCTCCCACGCGACCAGGTGTCCCGTATCGACAACGTAACGCTCGCCGGGTTGAAGCCGCTTGCGATGAATCGCGCCGAACGATGAAACCAGCAACAGTCCCTGACCCTGGACCATCAGCACAAACAATCCCTCGCCGGAGAAGAACGACTTCGCGCCGCCCCACTTCGTATCGACCGTCAGACTCGCGTCTCCCGCAAGATACGAACTCGACTGCACGAAGAACGGTTGACCCGTGAGCTCAATCCCCGCGACGTCTCCCGGTGCGCCCGGCGCGAGTGTAACTTCGCCTGGACCACCGCGCGCGGTAAACGTCGAAATAAACGCCGACTCGCCACCCGCCGCGCGTTTGATCGCGCCAAAGAGACCACCCTTCATCTGCGACTGTAGCTCGATGTTAGCCGACATTGAAACCATCGCGCCGGATTCGGCCTGGATCGATTGCTCGGGCTGGAGTTGCAGCACCGCCAGCGAGAACGACGGTTGATGAAGCACTTCATACGTGTAACCTCGTCCCTGTCCACGCGAGTCCTGATCGATGTTAATGCTATTCATGTATCTCCTTCACGGTCGTATGCGGTACAACATCCGCGGAAACGGAATCGTTTCGCGAACGTGCTCGATGCCGCACATCCACGCGGTGCAACGCTCGATGCCCATCCCGAAACCCGCATGCGGCACGCTGCCATAACGCCGCAGATCCAGGTACCACTGAAACGCCTCTTCCGGGAGTCCGTGCAACGCGATCTGCTCCTGTAGAAACTCGAGCGACGTGGCGCGTTCACCACCGCCGATGACTTCACCATAACCTTCCGGCGCGAGCACGTCGACACCCAACGCGAGTTCCGGACGCTCGGGATCGCGCGCCATGTAAAAAGCCTTAATCGCCGCGGGATAGTGATGGACCATCACGGGTTTCTCGAACTGGCTCGAGATGTAAACTTCATCCGGCGCGCCAAAGTCGCCACCCCATTCAAACTTCGCTTCCAACGCGCCCTTCTCAAAACCCTCGTGCAGCAACTTCACCGCATCGTCGTAATGCATGCGCGGAAACGGCGGCACGATTGCTTCGAGCTTGCTCGTGTCGCGTTCGAGCACCTTCAACTCTTCTCGTCGATCTTCAAGCACGCGGGACGCAATGTACGAAAGAAAGCGCTCCGACAAGTTCATGACGTCTTCGAGCGTTGTGTAAGCCATTTCCGGCTCGACCATCCAAAACTCAGTCAAATGCCTGCGTGTTTTCGACTTTTCTGCCCTGAACGTCGGACCGAAACAGTAGACCTTGCCAAAGGCCGCGGCGTTCGCTTCGTTATAAAGCTGCCCCGACTGCGTGAGATACGCCTTCTCACCATCGAAGTAATCGACTTCGAAAAGCGTCGTCGTGCCTTCGCAAGCTGCCGGAGTGAAGATCGGCGAGTCGCAAAGCGTGAAGCCGTCGTTATCGAGAAAGTTGCGCACCGCCTGCACGACGGTGTGGCGCACTTTCAGCACCGCGTGTTGCCGCCGCGAACGCAGCCACAGGTGCCGGTGGTCCATCAGAAACTCAGTGCCGTGTTCTTTGGGCGTGATCGGATAGTCGTGAACCTGTTGTAAAACTTCAGCGTCAGTCACGTCGATCTCGTAGCCACCGGGCGCGCGGCTGTCAGCGCGTACGGTGCCTTTGATCATCAATGCGGATTCCTGGCCGAGTCCCTTCAACTGTTCCCACAGCTCAGGCGAGATCGCGGTTTTTAAAACGACGCACTGGACCACACC
>DASTOZ010000288.1:0-3569 GCA_035762365.1 Pyrinomonadaceae bacterium
GATCAAGCACGGTTTCGACGGCTGCGCGAAGTACATCGTTCTGGCCCACCTCTCGCAACGAGCGAACAACCCGTACCTGGCGAAGATCAACGCCGAAGTCGCCCTTCAGGAGAAAGCGCCGCTTTTTTACAGTTGCGGCTCGACCGAAATCTCTCTTTCGTTTCCAAAGGAGCCGACGCCCTGGATCGAGGTATGAGCCGAAGGATTGCACTGCTCGCGCTGTTGGTGGCCATTTCACTCGGCTGCGGGGTCAGCAATCAACGCCCTCGAGTACCGGCTGAGGTCGAGGACGTCGTAACGAACATCACCACGAACATCGACCAGCAGCGGTACGAGCAGATTTACAACGAGTCGTCAGAACTCTGGAAACGCGACGTCACGCGCGAGCAGTCGAACGAAGTCTTCAAAACCCTGCGTGACAAGCTCGGAAAAATCGAAAATCGTTCGCTGCACGCCGCCAACGAACAACAGAACTCCGGCGGGTTGCTCAAAGGGCACGCATTCATACTCAGCTATGAAACACGTTTTGAACGCGGCCGCGGCATGGAGACTTTTACGCTGATCGAAGAGAATGGTCAGTGGCGGCTCGCGCGCTACCTGGTGAATTCCACGAACCTACAATGATTGCCTAATGATCGCCCAATGATCGATCGCTACACATTGCCCGAGATGGGCGCCGTTTGGTCCGAGCAGAACAAGTTTCAGAAATGGCTCGACGTGGAGATCGCAGTTTGCGAAGTCCACGCCGACAACGGCGTCATTCCGCGCAACGCGCTCGAGCAGATCAAAGCGCGCGCGAAGTTCTCGGTCGAACGCATCAACGAGATCGAGAAGACCACGAACCACGACGTGATCGCGTTTACGACCAACCTCGCGGAGTCGATCGGTGAAGCATCGCGTTTCGTTCATTACGGCTTGACCTCGTCAGACGTCGTCGACACGGCAAACGCACTTCTGCTGCGCGATGCGTCAGACATCCTGCTGCCGAAGGTGGACCAGCTGATGGAGGCGCTGAAACGCCGCGCCTTCGAGTTCAAGAACACGCCGCAGGTCGGACGCACGCACGGCATTCACGCTGAACCGACGTCGTTCGGTTTGACGTTCGCGCTTTGGTTTGACGAGATGCGCCGCAACCGCGAACGACTGCTGCGCGCGAAAGATGCCGTCGCAGTCGGGAAGATCAGCGGCGCGGTCGGCGCGTTTGCGCATCTCGATCCGTCGGTGGAAGAAGCCGTTTGTGCGAGGCTCGGTTTGAAAGCGGCGCCGGTATCGACGCAGGTGATTCAACGAGACGTTTACGCGGAGTACCTGACGACGCTTGCGATCATCGCCTCCACGCTTGAAAAGATGGCGCTCAACGTTCGTCACTGGCAACGCACCGAAGTTCGCGAGGCGCAGGAACGATTCACGAAAGGGCAAAAAGGATCGAGCGCGATGCCTCACAAACGCAATCCGATCATTTCCGAACGTATCTGCGGGATGGCGCGAGTGGTCCGCGCGAACAGCGTGGTCGGACTCGAGAACGTCGCGCTCTGGCACGAACGCGACATCTCACATTCATCGGCCGAACGCGTCGTGCTTCCTGATTCGAGCATCGCACTCGACTACATGATGCAAAAGACCATCGGATTGATCGATGGACTCGTGGTCTATCCCGAACGAATGCTGGAAAACCTGAAAGCAACGAAGGGTTTGATCTTCAGCGGCCAACTCCTGCTCGCGCTGACGAACAAAGGCATCTCCCGTGAAACGGCCTACGACTGGGTGCAGCGGAATGCGATGAGAGTTTGGGATGAGGATCGCGACTTTCAGACGCTCGTCAAGACTGACGAGGACATCAAGTCGCAAATGTCTGCGGACGAAATCGAACGAGTGTTTTCGTTAGACCACTACCTGCGCAACGTCGATGCGATCTTTGAACGGGTGTTTCAGTAACCGGCGCAGGAACGTTACTGCTGCGAAAACTTCTCCGCGAAGTTTCCGATCACCGGCAGTTTGAAGTACTGGCCCTGGTAGGCCTTCACCATGCACAGGATCCAGCCGACAAAAACGGCGGCCATGAAAACGAAAATGACCAGGACAAGCACAAGGCCCACGAGCGAAGCCAGTAGCCCGCTGATCTGGCTCAAAATGGCGCCAATGATGGCCCATGCGATTCCCAGGATGAAGCCGCCAACGAAAAAGAGGCCGCCCAGGATAATCGCCTGCATCGCATGAAAGCGCACCAGGCGGCTGTTCTTCTCAATCAGAAAGAAGATTAGCCCCGAAGCAAAGTGCGCGACGTAGGCCAATAATGCGGCGAGATTCTCATCGAGTCCGGTGCTCGATTTGGCCATTTGCGCGGGCGGTTGGCTGCTCGTTTGGACGGGCGGCGGGTTTTGCATTATAAGTTTCTCCTAAAGAAAGCTGGGCGAGCCACAGGCGGGAGAGTTTAGTTCAATAGCCGGTTTTTAAGCAATTTAATTAGTGAAATCAAATGAAAGCTAAAGTCTACGTAAACCTGAAATCCGGCGTGCTCGATCCGCAGGGTAAAGCCATCCAACACTCGGTCGAGCTGCTCGGATTTACCGGCATCTCGGACGTGCGTCAGGGCAAGTACTTCGAGATCGCGCTCGACCCCGGCGTCGACAACCAGCAGGCCCGCGAGTCAGTCGAGAAGATGGCGCGTGAGGTCCTGTCAAACCCAATCATCGAAGATTACCGTGTGGAGATAGAAGCGTGAAGTTTGGCGTTATCGTTTTTCCGGGTTCCAACTGCGATCACGATGCCTATCACGTGATCTCCAAGCACGTGGGGCAACCGGTCGATTTCATCTGGCACCGCGAGACAGATCTCAGCACTTACGACGCCGTGATCGTCCCCGGCGGGTTCTCCTACGGCGACTACCTGCGCGCCGGAGCACTCGCGCGTTTTTCGCCGGTGATGAACTCGGTCAGGAAGTTTGCCGAAAGCGGACGGCTCGTGCTAGGGATCTGCAACGGTTTTCAGATCCTCTGCGAAGCCGGACTTTTGCCCGGCGCGCTGATTCGCAACCGCGATCTGCATTTCATTTGCGATCACATTTACGTGCGGGTCGAAACGTCCGACAGTCCTTTTACAAATGAGATTCAAACGGGTTCCGTGCTTCGTATTCCGATCGCACACGCCGAAGGCAACTACGTTTGCGACGATCGCACGCTGGACGAACTCAAACGGGAGGACCGCATCGTTTTCCGCTATTGCGATCCAACCGGGGCCATCACCGAAGCGGCCAATCCGAACGGTTCACGCGAAAACATTGCCGGCATCTGCAACCGCGAGCGCAACGTGCTCGGCTTGATGCCGCACCCCGAACGCGCGTGTGAAGACCTACTCGGATCGAGCGATGGACGCGACATCTTCCGGTCGCTCGCGGCAACACTCGCGGCCGCTGTTTGACCTTGACTGTGCTTATCACATGAAACGATTCCTACCCTTCATCATCATTCTCGCCGTCCTTGGCGTAGCAGTCGGCGGCGTCGTGTACGTGACGCGTTCTGATTCCGGCGGTGGCTCGTCGACCAGTGGCGGAAACTCATCAGCACTGCCGC
>DASTOZ010000289.1:0-4309 GCA_035762365.1 Pyrinomonadaceae bacterium
AGTCACCCAGCCAATCCCGAAACCTACCTCTTTATAGATCAGTTCATACTGGCCTTCGGACTGAAGCGTGGCTTCGCCCAATGACTTGCCGTGATCCATGTCGAACAGCTCCACCTTCTTGATGAAGCCATCGGGGTCTGAAGCTTTGAAACGAATCGGCACCGTCGCATTCGGACCTGAAAAGAGTTGGGAGTTGGTCGGACTCAGAATTTCGATCACCGGGCCCTTGTTTGGATCCGGAAATACTTGCGTGGTTAGCCACAGATCGTTGTCGTCCTGCGCAAGATCTCTTTCGGTTGCACCGACAGTGATAAACTTCGAAACCTGCGAAGCACCAGGTGCATCGGTTCCGGGTGGAAGATCATAATGGGGCCCCCACTCACATTGCTCGACGATCTTGATGTCGACGCTTCGCCCCTTTTCCAGAGTCGGAATCTTGCATTCGATGTTTCCAGCCATCATGTTGCACTTGCCGTCGCTCGCCTCGACGGAAACGAATGAAAAGCCCCGTTCGGCGTGCAGACGGATGCCCGTCGCTGTGTCTGGTCCCGCGTTTGTGATCTTCAGTTCGTACGTGACCCGTTGTCCTTCGGTCACTTGCGACTGAACGCTTCCGGTAATCTGAAGGTCCGCAGTCAGCTTGTTCCTCACCTTCGCTGGATCGCGCAACGCAACCAGCAGGATAGTCGGGCTGTATTGAACGAAGCCATGCAGCGTTCGTGATTTGAAATCGGGTAAGCGCTGTTTGATGGCCGTTTCGGTCAGGAACCGCTGCGCCTCTTCTGATTCGTCGTCGAGTGTGATGTCGTTCCATCGAGGCACTTTCGGATCGGAGTAGTCAACCTCGGGAAAAAGAATGCGCAGTTGGGCGAAAGTCTCTTTAGTGCGGGCCGAAGGAAGGTTGAAAGTAATGTCGCTTAGTCCCGCGAACGAGATGTCTGTCTCAACGACATAGATCAGGTTATTGAAGAGGGTGTAACCGATAGGAAGCTCGACCGTAAACTTTACCTCTTCGGGCTTGAGCAACCGTACACTCATTTTGCCGCGTTGATAGATCTCGTCGTTCTTGTACGACGTGATGCCCTCGCCCGACGCGCTCAGATTCGGTTTTCCGCCGTTCATCGTGAGGAGCTCGATGTTCGGCCCGGAAGACTTATCCGGTTCCTGCGCCGGTGAGACGACGGCGGCCGAGAGAAGTAAGACGAGGAGTAGTAACAAGCGGGGGAACATGCTGGGCACATTGTCTCACAGATTGTGATAGAGTGCTGGACCTCCGAATTCTCTACTTCTTTACGTGAGGTCTCCAGAGTGCAAAACGAAATGAAGTCAACAAACAGAATTCTCGAGTAGTGTCTCAAATTAAGGTTTTCTCTGCGGCCTCTGCGTATACTCGGCGTCTCTGCAAACGAGCCATTTAACGCAGAGACAGAGAGGTATGGAGATCGCCGCAAGGATCGTTCGCGATCAAGTTACACGATGCGCGATATGTTCTGGGTCAAGAGGGCCCCATAAACAGTTCCGCGAGGAGCGTTTGACTCCCGGGCCGGCATGATTGCGCGTTCTCGTATTGCTTCAGGCCGGCCCGAAGTTTCACCAGGAGGTCCGCGCTTTTCTCAGTCTCAGCGGCGGCGATCATGCGGCGCTGCCAGTCCGCTGCCTCACTGCAACGTCCGAGTTCAGCCAACGCTAACGCGACGAGCGCACCGTATTGTGGCGTGCTGCTTGTCGCGAAGACGCGTTGCGCCAGATCCAATGCGCGAGTGCCGTTGCGCAAATCAGTCTGCGGCGAGGCGGCGAGCAGGTACGCAAGCAGGACGACCGTCCGGCCTCGTTGCGGGTATTGCGCGTGACTTTTTTCGAGTCCGTCGAGCGCCTGCTTAACCTCGCCTTTCCAATATAAAAGGCGTACTTGCTCGAGTAAGGCGCTCTCGTTAGCGGGGTTCGCCTGGACCACGCGTGAGTATTCGCCCAACGCTTCCTCCGTCTGGCCTGACTTGTTCAGTTGTTGGGCCAACAGGAAGCGGGCGTTCGTGTCGTTTGGCTCGGCGCTCAATGCGGAACGCAGGTGCGCGATCGCCTCCTGCCTTTTGTTCTGGACCGCGAGGATGATACCCAGGTTGTAATGAGCAATCGCATTTGCCGGGTCGATACGCAGCGCTTCTGTAAACTGTTCGGCCGCGCCTGCTACGTCGCCTGTTTGCGACAATGCCGCACCAAGATTGACGCGCGCAGTGACGCTGTCGGGCTTCGCTGCGACAGCCTTGCGAAACTCGTTCGCGGCTTCAGCGTAACGTCGAGCCTCAAAAGCGATCTTGCCGCGACTCAGATACAGCCGCTCCCCGGTGATCAGTTCCTGCAAGCCATCGAAGAGCGGATCGGCGACACGCACGCCGACTGTTCCTTGTTGGGCCAGGTGCGCTTTTGCTTTTTCCGCGTTGCCCAGACCGCGATACGCCATTGCCAACGAATAATGCACGCGAGTGGCGCCGGGGACTTGTGCGAGTGTCTCTTCGAAGTAGCGTACGGCGGTGGCGTAGTCTCGATTCGACGCTGATACCTGGCCCATGCCGTAGAGCGCCGCTGCATTGTTCTTCTCGACTTCGAGCGCCTTTACGAAGGCGGCCTGTGCGTCTGACAAACGATTCAGTTCGAGAAAGATGTTACCGAGGTTTATCGACGCGGCGACGTAATCCGGGCGCAAGCTGCGGGCCCGCGACAAACGGCTGATCGCGTCGTCGAAGTGGCCCGTCTGTTGGTCCAACTTTGCCGGCAGGTAGATCCAGCGAAAGTCATTCGGCGCGAGTGTGGTGGCATTAAAATAACATTCGCGGGCGGGCGCGGTGAGGGAGTAAGCGTGATAGACCTGACCGAGTTTGCCGTAGGCTTCGCTCAAAGCGGCGTCGGAGATGGCTGGATTCTTGAGAGTGGCCGCGAGCGAGTCTTGTACTGCCGTCAACTGTTCGCGCACACCCGCTTCGAGCGTCGACAGGTCAGGCAGATGCACGTCCACCAGTTGCGTTCTTGATGAACGCATAACACGATCGGCTGACACCGGCGCCTGGGAACCTACAACAACTGTCGCAGCAAACAGGCTAACCAAAACAACGATAAGACTACGCTTACTCATGTTCTTTGTTTAAGGACGCGCAGAACCTTCATTCAACGTCGTGTATCGATCGACGGCCACGTTCTTCCATTCTTCAGTCGTGCCGTTGGGCCAACGCACACGCACTGATTTAACCTGTTTCGCCAAACCCAAACCCACAAGCACCCGCGCATCGTTTGCGCTCAGGTAACTGCCGTCAGTCCGAACGCGGCGACGCAAAACGCCGCCGCTCGCAGTCGTGACGTCAACTCGCGCACCCAACATGTCGCGCCCATTCTTTCCGAGCAGGCGCAATCCCAGCCAGTGATTGCGATTTCCAACCTGGTTCAGCAGCAGACGTGCGGGACCGTTATTGTTAGTGACGAGCACGTCGGTGTCGCCGTCATTATCGACGTCGCCGAAAATTGCCGCCCGGCTTACTTCCAGAAGCTGCAACTCCGCTCCAGCCACTTCGGCGTCGATCTCGACAAAACTTCCCTTGCCCGTGTTACGGAAAACCTGATTCGGTTGGCCCAACGGAAACGGATCCTTCTGGCGCACGAGCTGCGGCAGGAGTTGCACTGCTCCGTTCGCGACAAACAGATCGAGCCAGCCATCGTTGTCGTAGTCGAAAAAGAACGTCCCGAATCCGGTGAAACGACGGCCCGGCATGCCGAGTCCGGCCTCGCGCGTGCGATCTTCGAAAAGCGCCTGGCCCATGTTCACGTACAGTGTGTTGGTCTCGTCCATCAGGTGCGTGATGAAGATGTCGTCCGTACCGTTGCCGTCGAAGTCTCCGGCGTCGACACCCATGCCTGCCTCTGCTTGTCCGTTGCGGTTAACCGACGCGCCTGCGAGCAGCGCATCGTTGGTAAATGTGCCGTTCTTTTGGTTGATCCAGAGCTGATTTGGGTCGCCATCGTTTGCGACGTAAATGTCCGGCCAATCGTCGTCATTGAAGTCTGCGGTAACTAGGCCCAGTCCGTGGCCAAACTCTTTATCGACCCGCGCCGCGACGGTTACGTCTTCGAACGTTCCATTGCCTTTGTTGTGAAAGAGGCGGTTGCCGGGAGAACGAAAGACGCGCGGCGTGCAGTAATCGCGCGCGGTGGTGGCGGCGTAACAGTTGGGACTGTTGCTGACGGAGAAGTCGGCGTAGTTCACGATCATCAGATCGAGCCAACCGTCGCGATCGTAGTCGACGAACGACGCCGACACGCTCCA
>DASTOZ010000290.1:0-3697 GCA_035762365.1 Pyrinomonadaceae bacterium
GCACGAAGGAATTGATTTTTTGACCTCGACGCAGAGACGCAAAGGCGCAGAGGAATTCGAACAAGAGATCAAGAGATCAAAAGCGTTTCAGGCTCTGTACGTCGAGCCAGTACGTAGTGTCCGGCTTTAGCCGGACCCGAGGCGGTGCAGCTTTCACCGTCGTCTGCTCCTGGCGCAGAGCCGCGAAGCCGCAAAGGATTCAAAGAGATCAGATAGTCTCTTGACCTCCTGGTCTTCTGTTTGCGTTTGCTCAACATGATCACTATTCGTCGGGCCATTGCAAACGATGCCGAGGCTCTTGCCGTGTTGAATCAGGAGTTCAGCGGCGTCGGCCGGAGCCGCGCTGACATTGAGAAGGCGCTGGACAGTTCGATGGAAGAAGTGCTCGTGGGCAGCTTCGACGAGCAAGTTGTCGGCTTCGCGTGCCTCCAGGTGTTGTGGTCATTCTGTTACGACATGCCATGGGTGGAACTCACCGAGTTGTATGTCGCGCCGCCCTTTCGCCATCGCGGGGTCGGTCGCGCGCTGTGCGAGCAAGTCATCCAGCGTGCCAACGATGTCGGTGCCGCACAGGTGTTGCTGCGCACTGGGCCCGCGAACGACGCGATCGATCGTGTCTATCGCCCGCTCGGCTTTCAGCCGTCTCGGCAGATTCTGTTGTACCGTGCGAACACAACAACGACGCCATGATAGTTTGGCACGGGCCCCAATGACGTGACCTCGAACTACTGAACAACTTTGTCGGGATAGGTAGCGAACGGTAATCCGTTTCCGTCACGCGACAGGTTTCTGGCTATCCAACAAAGACTCTTAAATGGTATGTTCGTTGCCCGCCGTACTCGAATGCTACGCAGCGCTGCACTGGCGTTAGTCTTTGGGGTCACGTTCGGACCGCCTGCCCTTGCCCAGACTGCTGACATCGTCACGGCGTGTGAGGCTTTGGGCACTGCGGACATGGTCTTCGTCGGACGGACCAGGGCCGCGATGACATGAACGTGTCGGGCGAGGAGGCCCTCTCTAAGGCGCTCGAAATGAGAGACCGTGCGAATGAAGAGCTGATCGGGACCGTTGTGAGTTTCGAGCAGTTCCGCTCGGCCCCGACCGCACAGCAACTCGAGTTGAAGCGAAGATTCGAGGTCGCCGACCAGGAGTACAACAGGCTACTTGTTCAACTTCCACCTTCCGAAGAGCTGGTGCTCCAGCCGGTGGATGTCGTCACGCCAATCTGGGGCGTTTCCGCACCTGAGGTACTCGTCTGGACGACCAGTTTTGGAGAGTTGCCAGCTGAGCGAGCCTATCTGTTCTATGCCAAGCGACCGTTTCCATTTGCGCCGGACATTGTCCTGCCCGAACAGGAACCGCTCGATCCCGCGCAGCTGCAGGGTGCACTAACCTTCCTCGAGCAGGCGGTCGCGGCGAAGAACGGTGCGAGCGTCTACGGGTCCCTGGTGCTGGAAGAAAACGTTCCAAAACTGGGAACGAAGAGGACGCGCCTGGCCGGGGTTCGCGTGCATCTGGAGGTGGATGACAAAATATTTGAGGGTGTCACGAGGTCGAACGGGACATTCAGATTCACCGGCGTACCGCCTGGTCTTACCAAAATCGAGGCAACGCTTCCTGAGGGTCTGACGATCCAGAACGTGACACGTGAAAATCACGGCGTCGGCTGTTTTCCGGTCGAACTGCGGGCGAGGTTGAACGGTCGCATCCGAGGCAGGGTCCTTGACGAAAGTGGAAGGCCGGTCAGCTACGAGCGAGTCGTTCTCCAGGATTTGCAGAACGCAAACGGGTATCACGCGCACGCGACGACGAATGCGGAAGGGGCGTTCCAGATGACGTCGGTACAGCCCGGCACGTACGTGCTCGGCGTCAACCTCGTGGACAAACCCAGTTGCACGCTTCCGTTCCCACCCGTTTTTCATCCAGGCACGATCGTTCGCGCCGACGCAACCCGCATTGTTGTCGGCCGCGGAACCGTGCACGATGGTTTGGAATTTAGTCTCACAGGAAGGTCCGACAGTCTTTCCGCTGTCTGCGAAACCTCCTCGCCGTAGTTCGGGAGAAACAAGTTCCTCAGCGCCTTTGCGTCTCTGCGTCGAGATTTCCATCGACAGGTCCGGCTAAAGCCGTTTCCGCCCGATGGTGAAAAACAGCCCGCCTTCGCGCCCGAGCGTGCCCATCCATGCGATCTGCGTCAGCCAGCGTTCAAGACCCCAGTTGTCGGGGGCGGGAGTGAACAGATCCTCCGGTGTGTCGCCAAAGACGGTACTTGGATAGGTGCGAAGATACTCGACACGATGGTCCGCAAACCAGCGCTGCACTTCGGCAATCGTGTGGCGGTGTCCTCAACGGGACGAAGTTGTCACGCGAAAGCCGCGCGGCGAGCCGTCGAAGCCGCGACGGGATGCGCGCGATCGCGTTGTAGACGCCGAGCACGACCTTAATCGTGAAGATAGGGCCGAGCGCACGCTGCGGCGACGAGTGTTGGACAACGCCGGTTTGCCGTACGTGTTTGTCGAGTTCGATGGGGATTGGCGTTTGCCTGGAGACTTGCATCCGAACGCGGCAACAGCGCGCAAGATCTCGGTGGCTATCGCGGACGAGCTACGGGGCGCGCTTCGCAGCAATTGATTTTCAGACCTCGACGCAGAGGCGCAACGGCGCAAAGCTCACTGTCGCTTGCACATCGCTAGTACCCGCCTCGTAATTTCGCGGCTGGATGGATAGCGTCCGTTCTCTCCCAAGCCCAACGTGTGGAGCACTTCGTGAATCAGGACGGCCGTCGCTCGACCAGGCTCTCGCTCGCGTAATTTGCTGAATGCCTTTCCACAGACGAATACGACACGGTGACCGGTCGAGGTGAAGGCAAATTGATTCGGGTTGGCGCACCTCTTGGTGCCTGTCGCATCCTGGATGACGATCCACTGCAAATACGTTTTCAAAGCTGACATTGTGTTGTTCAAGCCTATCCGCCAGCGGGCAGCCGTTCTCGTCGTTGAAGTCAGTCAGCACGTCGCGGCACTTGGCTTCCCGCATCCACACCAGTGCATCGTCCAAAGACGCGCGCACCGCCAGCGTTGCAACAGGATCGTGCATGCTGACTCTCGACCAGCCTTGGGCCTGCGAGGGACTGCCTGATATCGCCAGCAGACATAGCTGGAAAACAACGAGCCCGAGACAGGGCGCGTGACGTCGAATCGCGGAACGCATTGGCGGCTCCCCTCTCCGGCGAGCCGCTTGGCCAAGCGTGAACCGGTGTTACAATCCGCCTGAAAAGTAGCAATTCGACGACGTGCGCCTTCGCTTCCGAGACTGCGTGCTCGACACCGGCGTGCGGACGCTCGCAAGGAGTGAGCAGCCGGTGCCGCTCTCTCCAAAAGCCTTTCATCTGCTCGAAGTGCTCGCCGAGCGCCGCCCGAATGCCGTTTCTCAGGACGATCTGCGCAAGGAGCTCTGGCCCGATACGGTGATGGGCGGCACCACCATCGCCAGGCTCGTCAGCGAGCTACGCGCGGCGATTGGCGATGACCGGCACGAGCCGATCATCCGCACGGTTCATAGGTTCGGATATGCGTTTGCAGAACTCGCCACAGAGGAACACGTCGGACCGGCCGCAGTCATAGCGAGCTTCGCGATTCAGTGGGGATCGCAGCTCGTGCCGCTTTGCGCCGGTGAGAATCTGATTGGACGTTCACCA
>DASTOZ010000291.1:0-4152 GCA_035762365.1 Pyrinomonadaceae bacterium
CGATCTGCGGAAGAAACTGCTGGCATCAACCGATCCGATCGTCGCGTTGAAAGGCAAGACTGTAACTGGCGGCAGAATCAACGCGGCGAAAGCGTTGGAGTAACAGAACGCGTAAATCCGTGTTTCCTATGTACAGAAACACGGATTTTCAATTACGGTTGGCCTAACTTCTTCTTGCCCTCGAGTGCTTCACGATAGGCGCCGCCGCGAACGTCGCCTAACTTGATCGCCTCGTCAAACGACTTCATCGCCTCATCTTTATTCTCAAGAAACGCATTGATGCGGCCCATCGACTCGTGCGCTCGCGAGAGGACGGCTTTGTCAGTTTCCGGTGAGGACGCAGCGATCGCCAACCGGTACTGGCCCAGCGCGCGATTCAAACGTTGCGCCTGGATCTCTTCGTCGGTTGCGTCCATCGCTGCAAGACTCGCCGCCTGGCCCAACGCGAAAAAGATCCGCGGCTCGCCGGGGTAGCTCGCAAGCATCTCTTTCAACCGCGCTTCGGCGTCGTTGTAGTCCTTGCGGCGCAGCGTCTCTTCAACCGCCGCGAGATCTTTCACCAATGCGGCATCGCGCCCGGTGGGTATTTCAACGTTAGCGTTTTCCGCTGCTGCTTTGCGCGCCGCCATTCGCGCCTCACGCGCTGCCGTTGCGCGTTGCACCGTTTCGGCGTATTCAGACGGGCGACGGCTCTCACGAACGGGATCGAACGACGCGATCATGTCGGGAAAGAAGTTTGCCAGATCGAACCCGGCGCTCTCGATACCCTTCAACTGATCGCCAAAGAAGAACGACAGCACCGCTCCCTTTTCATATTCTTCGGCGAGTCGCGCCACGGTCTCGTCCTGGATCGCTTTGATTTCAGTTTGCGAGTTTTTCGTAATCGCAGCGCGATCCGCATCGGTCTTCGCGGCAAGCAACTGAGCGCGATTCGATCGCGCGAGCGCGTCAAGCGCACGCATCTCGACGTAACGCGCATCCGCCGCGGCAACCAGCGAACGGCCCACGCTCAGAAACACATCGGGACTCACCTGCGTCCCGGCTTTTTGACGTTCATTCAGAAGCTGCTTGATCGCGTCGCGGCGTAACGCGACGTCTTTGTTGAATCGCAGCACCAGGCCGTCGATCACGTACTGCAAATACGCTCGACGCAGCTCAGATGCAGTCGGATCCGTGCCCTCCGGAACGATGGCATAGTAATCGTCGCCAATGATGCGGAAGTTTATCGCGCCACGCGGCGCGAGCAGATCCGGCATGATTAGGAAGCGACGTTCTTTCGTGCGGAAGCTGTACCTCTTTTGTTCCTTGTTGTCTTTCTTCGCCGTCGGCGCTTTCACCTCTACTCGTTCTGACGAAGTCGTGATGGGCCGTGTGTGCAGGTAAGTCAGAAGACTACGGACCATCTCGGTCGCGGGCGCACGCAGTCGATCGCCTTCCGCCTGGTAAGCACGAACGTACTCGACCATGTGGTCCTCGATTCCGGAGCGGCGGTAAAACTCCTGGACCATCGGCGCGAAGTCGAGCACTTCCAGAAGTCCGGCCGGCATGTCGTTGTCACGCGCGGGTGCTTCCAACGAAGGCGCTGGTCCCAACGCGAGTGCCAATGAGACGTAACGCGCCGCCTGGTCCGCAGGTGTAGCGGGCGCTGGCAGCCGGTTGCGTTCGTAGAATGTCTTCATGCGGGCGCGCAGATCCGGATCGAGACTGGCGAGATCCTTGCGCAGCTTGGCGCGAAAACCAGTGGCTTCGCGGCCTGCGGGCAGCGGATCGAACCCGGCGGCGTCCAGCGCGGCCATGACTACAATCAAACGCTGGTCCGACTGAAAATCGACGCCGTATTCGGAAACTTCGAACTGGGCGCCGGGACGTTGCGGCGCCGTTTGAGACAAAACAACTCCGGAAGCAACAAAAAGAATCAAACCGATGAGTAGATACTGCTTCATCACACTGATGTATTTCGTCTTAATCTGTGTTTCCTGACGGCCCATAATGTTAGCGGATAAGCAATTAGTGAACAAACGACCGACAGGACCGTTCCTCCGATGGTGAACGGCCACACAACGTTGTTCCAGCTTTGCACAAAAACGCGCTCGTAATACTCGCGCGTAAGGAGGTGCGGGTCCTTGAGTAGCTCGACGCCTTCGTCCGGAATCGAGAGTGGGCGACCGAGAATAAACGCGCCGACGGCGTACGAAAGGATGATGATCGGGACGAGCGTAAAGATGGGGTTGTTGATGAATGTGCCCGTGTAGATCGCGATTTTATTGAAGCGAAAAGCAAACGCGATCAGCGTTGCCATGATCGTATGCAGACCGAGAAACGGCGAGAACGCGATGAAAACGCCGATCGAAAAAGCAAGCGCCGTCCGCTCGGGTGGATCGTCGATCGCAAGCAGACGGCGAAATGCAGCACGAAACATGGGTGGGACTTGGGTGTCAGGGCTTTGGTCTCAGGTGTTTGTACTTTGTGCTTAGTTCTTTGTGCTTTGTGTTTGGGCGGCGCTCTCTGCCTGAAGTGGATCAACAACAAAGTACAAAGGACAAAGACCTAAGACCAAAGGCCCCCTCCCTACTGAAAACTCTTCAATGCCTCCGCTTCATCCTCATAAGAGTCAAAAACGGTAAGCAGTTTGGTGATCACGAGGAGGTTCTGAATCCGATCGGTGAGGTTCAGCAGCTTGAGCTGACCACCCTGGCGGCTGACAGTCGTGTAGTTCGCGATCAACTCGCCGATGCCGCTGGAGTCGATGTAACTGACGCCCGCGAGATTGAGCAGAATCTTTTTCTTGCCGCCGGCCGACAGGTTTCGAATCGCGTCGCGCAGGGCAATGCTGCCTTCGCCGATACGCACCTCGCCATTCATGTCGAGAATCGTAACGTCTCCGGCCTGTCGTTCTTTAACGTCGAGCTCAGCCATTGTTGTTGCTCCGTTCCGAGGGTATTCGAGAGTTCTAATTCACTGACGCTCCGCAAGCGGGAAACATATTAATGGAATTTGCAAAACTCTAGGTCATCGTTGCCCAGGCGAAAACACAGGGAACTTGAGGTCTCGCTGCGCTCATTTATAGCTGTTGAGGGCGTCCGGTTCGTTCTCGTAAACGTCGAAGACAGTCAAGAGCTTGGTGATCGTCAGCAGGTCCTGAAGTTTCTGGGTCAGGTTAAGGAGTTTCAGTTGTCCACCTTCTTTATTGATGGCGGTGTAACTGGAAACGAGCTCGCCGATGCCACTGGAGTCGATGTAGCTGACGCCGGCAAGGTTCAGGAGAATACGCTTTTTGCCTTCTTCGAGAAGACGACGGACGGCAGTGCGCAGCGCCACGCTTCCCTCGCCGATAGTAATTTTTCCGGACATGTCGAGGACGGTTACATCTCCGGCTTGACGCTCGTTGATATTCAACTCAGCCATTTGAGAAATCTCCTTTATGCAATTGCGATTAACGGCGCTTCAGCATGCGCACTGTTGTACCACCTCCGGGCCTGATCAACCAGTTCACTTCGTCCATAAAACTGCGCATGAAAAAGATGCCACGCCCGGAGGCTTTTAGAATGTTTTCTTCGGCAGTTGGATCGGGCACGTCTTCCGGGTTGAAGCCCGCACCCTGATCGTGCACGCTGATTTCGACAGCGTCAGGCGAGCTTTTAAGAGTGACGTCTACGGTCTTGTTCGCATCCTCTCGGTTACCATGAAGGACGGCGTTGGTCACGGCCTCGCGCACGGCCATATCGATACCAAACGCGGCGTCTTCAGTGATCCCTGAACGGCTTAAGAACTCAGCTACCGCGGCAGCCGCGGTGGCAACCGTGTCGATGCGGCTGGGCAAACTTAGCTCGGTCGTCTCTGCTGTCACTTGTTAGAAGTCCGACGGTGTAACATGGTGGGAGTCTGGCTGTCAAGAAACGCGGCCTGTGGGTGTGTCTTGAATTGGGAGTTATCTCTGATGAGAAGTTTGCGTACCTCTCTGCGTCTCTGCGTTAAATGGCTCGTTCAACGCAGAGACGCCGAGTATACGCAGAGGCCGCAGAGAAAAACGTTAATTTGAGACACTACTCGCCGTCGCTGCAGTGGGTCATTTTCACGTGACTTCAAACTGGCACGACAAACATAGGCGACAGATCACATCAATCCACCGCAGATACATCAATCAGCGGCGGT
>DASTOZ010000292.1:0-7216 GCA_035762365.1 Pyrinomonadaceae bacterium
GCGGCCCCAACCGCGACGGAACATCGAAAGAGACTGGCCTGCTCAAACAGTGGCCCGCCGGTGGACCGAAACTGCTCTGGCAAGTGAACGATATCGGCGACGGTTATTCGACGCCGGTTGTCGTCGGTTCGCGGATCTACGTCATGAGCAATCGCGGCATGGACAATGAATTCGTCGAGGCACTTTCAACTCAGGACGGGAAAGTGATCTGGACGACTCGCGTCGGCAATGTTGGTCCAAACGGGGAGCCGCAGTTTCCGAAAGCACGATCCACGCCGACGGTCGATGGCAATTTCCTTTATGCACTCGGCTCCGATGGCGATCTCGCCTGTCTCGAAGTGAAGACGGGAAAGGTCCGCTGGACGAAGAATATTCGCACGGAGTTCAGCGGCAAACCGGGCGCCTGGGCCTACGCGGAGTCGCCGCTCGTCGACGGCGACGCCGTTGTCGTGACGCCTGGTGGTGCGCAGGCGACGATGGTTGCACTTAACAAGAAGACCGGCGCCGTAATCTGGAAGGCGGCGATTCCCGGCGGCGATCCGGCAGGGTACGCGTCTGCGATCGTGGTCCAGGCTGCCGGACGAAAGCAGTATGTGCAACTGTTGGAGAAAGGTCTTGTCGGTGTTGACGCGAAGACGGGACAATTTCTGTGGCGCTATTCGGAGGCGGCAAAAGGGCCGGCCCAATTCATCACGCCTATCGCGCGTGGCGAGCTCGTGTATGGTGGCGCGCTCGGGTTCGGTGGTGGAATGGTGCGATTGAAAGCAGCAGGTAATGGAGTCACCGCCGAGCAGGTGTACTTGATACGTGGTCTTCCGAATGGTCTCGGCGGAGCGGTGGTCGTGGGCGATCATATTTACGGCACTCAGGGCCGCGATACGCTGATCGCGGCTGAGTTCACGACGGGAAAAGTGAAATGGGAGGAGAAGAGTATCGGCGCATCGACAATCGCGGCAGCCGATGGACTTCTTTATCTTCACGAGTTGAATGGCGAGATCCGACTCGTAGAAGCAACGCCCGAAGGTTTTCGCGAAAAGGGACGATTCACTCCTCCGGCGCAACCGGAGAAGAAGAAAGTCGGCGGCTATCCGGAAAGCGCCTATTGTTCGCCGGTGATTGCAAACGGCACGCTCTACATTCGCGATCTCGGAACGATGTGGGCCTGGGACATCAAGGCGCGCTAGAGTTCACAAGCAAACTAGAGTTCAAACAAGCGACACAAACTAAAAGGGCGAGACCGTTCATCCGATCTCGCCCCGACTTTTTGTTTAGCTACAGAGCTTGTTAGTAACCTCTGTAACCGTCCGTGTAACCGTTGATGAAGCCCTGTCGGAAGTACTGGGCGTACAACTCTCGGCTGCCTAAACGCGAACTGTAGTCGGTGTTGGCGTTGCGAAAGTCTTCCTCATCGCGGTAGTCGAATCGGTCGTTTCGGCTACGATCCTTGCGACCTTCCTTGATGCCTTCGTTGTAGCCTGCGTTCAAAGCAGTCTGACGAAGCTGGAAGGAACCACCGTAACCATAGCGATCGTCATAACGATCGTTCCGACGGTCCCACCGATCGACTTCACGCTGACGGCGGCGCTGCTCACGTTCCCACTCACGCTGGCGACGTTGCTGTTCGCGCTGCCAGTCACGGTTCTGCCACTGCGCTTGTGCGACTGAGTTAGATGACGACATTGCGATTCCGCCGAGGAGAGACAAACCCAGTGCAGCACCAATCAATCTTTTCTTTAGCATGTTAAGTTTCATAACAAGTTTCTCCTTCGCCATGACGGAGTGCAATCGCGATGCCGCAACACGGAGACCATCGATCTCTGGGCCAGCAGTTACAATTCCTTAGTTTTAGTGAGGATCGCATGACATGTTCGTGTCGAATCGGTGGCGCCGCTGGGTAGGTTCAACGATTTCGTTAGCTGCTACACGAAAAGGATATTTTCAATGCGAACATAATGAATGCAATGTTAGCGAACGTTGAATCATGCGCGGTCGAGCATCTCCTTGCCGACGTCAAATGCGTCCGCGAGGATCCTGGTCCAGATTTGGACGCCGTTCTCGCCGTTTGTGAAAACGATCAACCCGCGTTGCGATTTGGGAAAGAGGATCACGACTGTGTTCACGCCCGGATCGCTGCCGGTGTGTATCAAGGCGTATTCGCCGGTACTCAAGTCGGGCATCACCATCCAACCCAAGCCGAAGAACATGTTCTTCCCGCTCGGGTACTTGACCTGTGGTCGCACCATCTCAGCGAAGACTTCTGGCGACAGCCCTCGACTCTTCAACACGTTGACTGCGAACCGCCCGTAGTCGTCAACAGTCGTGAGTAACAGGTCCGCTGCGTTCGAGTTGGTGTTCTTGTGAATGTCTAACGGTTTGCCGTCTTTGTTATGAGGCACTGCGAAGCGCGACTCCTGTATGGACGCGTCCCAGAAGAAACGCGTGTCCTTCATTCCGTACGGTTGGAAGAGCAGCTTTCGCGCGAGCTGATCCAATGGCTGCTTGAACCTCTTCTCGATCGCGCGGCGCAGATACTCGAGACCTTCGCCGGAGTAGCCCACCTTAGTGCCGGGGTCGGCGATGAATTCCAACTTGTTGGACGCGTTTAGGAAACGCCAGTTCGGAAACCCTGACTGGTGCGTGAGCACGTGTCGCGTCGTGAGTTGCTTGTGTCTCGGATCGTTTTCAATGTCGGGGTCGACCCAGTAGTTCGCGAGCGGCTCGTCGAGGTTCCATTCGCCCCGCGTCACCAATTGGAGCGTAAGGACCTCGACGATGGGTTTGGTCAGCGAAGCGACTTGAAAGATCGCGTTTGGTGGTGCTGCCACTCCCGGATCGCCTTTCTTCAACTCGCCGAATACGCGCGTGTATTTGAGTCTTCCGTTCTCAATGATTCCGATTCCGACGGCCGGAACATTCGTTTCCTTCAGCCACTCGGGGATCTTCTTTTCGAAGTCAAGAGTAACGGGCTTTGCGCTTTGGCTGTGGACCGCGTTAACGAAAGCGAGCAGAAGCACGCACGACAGGAGTGTGTTGATCGGTGTGCTGCGCATGGGCGTAAGACGGTTGAGAAGGGAACAATGTTAACTATTGACTCAACGGCGCATCCTGATTGGCAACACGTTCGGCGAAGGATTTGATGCAGAGAGTGGATTCCGTGTCTCCGCGATGTGCTGAACACATCAGGGAGACACGGAGTTAAGAGTGGTTAAGACTGGCCGCCGCTCGCGGATTTTCCGCGCCCCCCGGTTGTGGATGTACCAGTCGAAGATCCGGTTGATGTGCCCGTGGCACTCGTACCGGTCGTGCCGGTGCCGGTCGCGCTTGCGCCAGTGGCCGTCGTGCCCGTACCTGTGGTTCCGGTGGTACCGGTCGTGCCCGTCGTTCCCGTGCCCATGCTGCTTCCGGTTGCACCGGCGCCCGTTAAGCTCGAGCTTTCCGAAGTGCCGTAGGTGCTGCCGGACTGCTGACGCTCGCGAACGCGCAAACGGTTCTCGACGTTCGACACTCCCGATACATTCTCGGCGATGGCTTCAGCGCGACGCTTGTCCATGCGACTGTCCACTGTTCCCGTGAGAACTACGTTGCCGCTGTTTACCTGGACTTCGATTTCAGTCGCGTCGAGATAGCCTTCGCTGAGTCGATCGTTGACGTCTTCTTTTATGCGCTCGTCTGAACGTCGATAACCTTTTGGCCCGCGGCCCTGGTAAGGACGTTCCATGCGGCGCCTTCGTTCGGCATCTTCATCGCCAAACCACGATGCGACGGTGTCGGAGAAACGGTCCCACCAACCGCGCTCCTGGCCTTCGCCGTATCCGCTTTCATATCCGCCGCGGCCTTCGTAACCGCTGCGGCCTTCGTAACCGCGACCTTCGTAACCGCGACCTTCGTAGCCGCTGCGACCTTCGTAGCCAGCGCGACCTTCGTAGCCACTGCGACCCTGTCCGTAGCCGCCGCCGCTGTAGCCGCCGGAGTAGCCACCGTATCCGCCCTGGCCGTAGCTTTCACCGGATCGCGAGCTGCCACTCGGATAGCTCGATCGTTGTGAGTAACCGCCGCCGCCACCTTGTGTTTCGCGGTAACGTCCTTCACCACGCTCGTATCCACCGCCGTAGCTGCTGCCGTACTCGTCGCCGTAGCTGCTGCTGCCATAGCCGCCGCCAAACTGGCTGGCGCCGGATCCACGACCACCGTATTCACCGCCACTGTAGCCACCGCCACCGCTGTAGCCGCCACCGCCGTATCCACGACCGGACTCGCCGGACCTGCCACCGCTGTATTCGCCGCCGCTGTAACCGCCGCGACCGGAACTGCCGTAGCCTCGGTTGCGCTCACTCGAGTAGCGATCGTCTTCGCCTTCGCTGCCCCAGTCGCGCGATTGATAATCGCTGCCTCCTCGATACATAGCTCTGCCGGCGCCGTATTGTCCTCTGCTCTCGCCGGCATACCGCTGCTCGTCGTCGTCACTTCCCCAACCACTTTGACTCGATCCGTAAGAGCGATCATAGTCCTGACCTGATCGCCGCCCGTAGTTTCGGTTGCGCTCCCGGTCACGATCGTCATATCTCGTTGGCATGTCTGATCTCCTTCCTTCCCTTTGTTCGTTCATCTATTGCTGTCCCCTGAAAACCAAACATGCTCGCAGCGGCGTATCACAAAGCTGTCGCACTTTAGTAAAGACACTGATTTGAAAAATTTTTGCGACTAAGGGATAGTCAAACTTACGTGAAAAAAGAGGATGTTATGCAGGTAGTGGATTGCAAAAAGTGTGGCGCGAAGAACCGGGTTGATGAAACCAAGCTGACGACCAGCGAAGCAAAGTGTGGCCGGTGTGGCGAAAAACTTGAAGCGGCTGGTACGTTCGACTTGAAGCCATCGGTTATTACGGATCAGAGTTTCGATCGTGACGTGATGCAGGAACGAGGACGGCCGGTGCTCGTTGATGCGTGGGCGCCGTGGTGCGGTCCGTGCCGGATGATCGCGCCGGTGATCGATCAGCTTGCGTCGGAGTCGCAGGGTCGTTACAAGATCGGCAAGTTGAATGTCGACGAGAACCCGCTCACCGCGTCGCGGTATCAAATCGCGAGCATACCGACGATGCTGATCTTTCGCGACGGTCAACTCGTGGATCGGTTGATCGGACTACAGTCGAAGCACGCGATTGCCGAGCGTCTCCGTCTTGCTGCTCGTTCTGCTGCGTAAACTGCGTCGGCCCGCAGTGTGTCGGTATGTTCTGACAGGCGTCGGGACAACCCTGCGTTGCGGCAGTTAGTTTCCTCATAAAAACACACGTAAATCGGACAAGTGGTGTGGCTTCATTGTTGCTCTGTCTGCCGGCGGAGGAACTTTTTCATAGATGTCTGCCCACTTGAAAGTCATACCTGCGATTGTCGTGTTGTTGTTTTCGACGTTCGCTTTTGCCGCTCCGCAGGACGTGGCCGTTGTTAAGTCGACTTGGACGCCACCGGCCGCGCGTACGTCCAAGACAATCTTCGCGCCGAAACCATTAGGCGGCGACAACATCTTCAAAGGCGAAGCCGAAGTTTGGCTCGCAAATTCGATCGAAGAATTCGAAGGCGGCAATTGGGTGAAACGTCTCGATGATGCTGCGATCGCGGAGTACGTCACGAAGGTTGGTAATTATGTGGCGACGCATTCCGTTGCGCCTGCGAAGCATTACGAGTTTATCGTTACGCAGGTATTGGAATCCGATGCGATGACGGCAGGTGGCGGTCGCATCTACATCAGCCGCGGTATGCTCGAAGAAACTCAGAACGAAGATGAGCTGGCGGGAATATTGGCCCATGAGATCGCGCATGATGCGTTCGCGCATGCAGGCAAAGCTGTCACGCGGCAAATGTTCTGGCTGACGGGTACGAGGAAGGTGAAGACGTCGGCTGATGTCAGAGACGCGATGAATAAGTTGTTAACGGAGCTTGAGAAGAAACCGCTCGCGACGATCACCGAGATCGTGCTCGGATTCTCACGTTTCGACGAGCTCGAGGCCGATCGGGCAGCTTTCTACAACACGTACAAAGCCGGCTACAACCCGCGAGGAATGATGGGCCCATTAACCCGCCTCGCCGCGCGCGATAAAAAGATGATGGGAGATGATTACCTTGCGGGCCAATTGCTAACCCTGCTCTTCGGCTCCCACCCACCGACCGAACAGCGCTCCCTCGCGTTCTCCTGGGAATCCAACTTCGTCAAGGCGCCCAAAAAAGACTCCCACCATACGAGCCCCGCCTTCGACGAAATGAAATCCCACCTCGCCGCCCTCTCGAAGAAGAGTTGAACCATTTCTAGATGCGCGAATGTTCTTGCGGCGATGTCGACGACAATGCAGCAAAGGGTTGACCGTGAGTTCGTCTAACACAGTCAGGAATTCTTCCACGAATCTATTGCCGAGACCCTCGCTGTGGTCGTCATACCAAGCGGCAATCTCGATAACGTCGTTTTGTGCTTCAGGTCGTGAGACTGTCCTGCCAGGACATTTACTTCGTTCGTGACCTAAGTCGTTTCTTTAATGTCTTCAGAGGCAACGACGACGTGGGATCTGCATGGTGGGCGGCCAACCGTGATTCCACCAGAGCCTCCTCCGCTGTTGATAACGGAGGATCGTCCAACTCGATCACGCGGCGGACTAGAAGCTGGCGTTCTTCGAACGTGAAATCCGGGAGCGCCTCTAGAACCCGAAACAAGCTCATGACGCGAGTTTAGCGATGCGTCGTGTTCTTTTCAATAGACCACTTGCCAACATCAGCGTACGGTCGTGATCGCGTCACGGCTTTGCTTTCGCGAGGAATTGTTTCGCTTCGGTGATCTCCGCACGCGGTGTGTCGGCGTCGCGGGAGAGGGTTAGGAGTTTACCGTAGTACGTGCGGGCCGATTTGTCGTTGCCGGCGAGTTGCGCGGCACGGGCGGCGCCGTAGAGGCCGTTGAAACGATTCGGGGTGGAGCGAAAGGAAACTTCGAATTCCTGCAAGGCCGCGGCGGGTTGCTTGAGTTCGAGCAACAGGTCGGCGAGCTGCTCGCGAATGGGTAAGAGTGATCCGGGCGTCACTGGATGTTTGTCAGTAGCATCATCCAGATCCGCCGCCGCGCGGAGCGATTTCAATGCTTCTTCGCGCTTACCTTCTGCAAACGCCAACCAGGCCGCGGCGACCTGACGTTCGATCTCGACTTGCTTGGCCCAATCATAATCACCCTTAACTTCCGT
>DASTOZ010000293.1:0-5133 GCA_035762365.1 Pyrinomonadaceae bacterium
CCGACTTTGCGACCGGATCGTAGGCAATCACCTTTGCACCGTCATCGAGCAGGCTGCGAATGATTCCGACGGCGGGAGCCTCGCGCATGTCGTCCGTTTCCGGTTTGAAAGCCAGACCCAACACGGCGACGGTTTTCCCCTTCAATGGACCAACGAGCTTCTTGATCTTGGTGAGCATCGCCCGCCCTTGCCGCTGGTTCACTTCGATCACCGCGTCAACGATCAGGGACGCGGAATCGTAATGACGGGCGACTGACGAAAGCGCTCTCGTATCTTTGGGAAAGCAGGAGCCACCAAAACCTGGACCAGGGTGCAGAAACTTGCTTCCGATTCGCTTGTCCATCCCGATAGCGCGTGCAACGTCGTGAACGTCGCAACCAATCTTCTCGCAAAGGTTCGCAATCTCGTTGATGAACGAAACCTTCGTCGCGAGAAAAGCATTGGCGGCGTATTTGGTTAGCTCAGCAGCTTCGAGTGACGTAATCACAAATGGCGCTTCGATGAGATACAGCGGACGATAGAGGTCCTTCATGATCGCGATTGCTTCTTCGTCGCGGCTGCCGATCACGACGCGATCCGGGCGCATGAAGTCGTTTATAGCGGCGCCTTCACGAAGAAATTCGGGGTTAGAGACGACGCCGAAGTTCGCTTTGGTTTTCTTGCGCGCGTTGATCAGTTGGCGTATGTGCTCGCCGGTGCCGATCGGGACCGTCGACTTGGTGACGACGACCTTGTAGCCGTTCATGTGGTCTGCAACGGAACCGGCCGCTGCTTCGACGAAACTGAGATCGGGTGCGCCGTCAGATTTTGGTGGAGTGCCGACGGCGAGGAAGATCACGAGAGACTGTTGGATCGCGTGACTGACGTCAGTTGTGAACTTGAGACGGCCGGCCTGGGTGTTTTTTGCGACCAGTTGCTCGAGGCCTGGCTCGTAGATCGGCATTACGCCTTTGAGGAGTTGGGTGATTTTTTCTTCGTCGACGTCGACACAGATGACGTCAACCCCGAACTCGGCAAAACATGCTCCGGTAACGAGTCCGACATACCCCGTACCGATAACGGCAATGTGCATTTCTTAGATCCGTGTTCCAGACAATCAAAACCTTGCGGGCCACGCGCGATAATCATCGCGTGACCCGCAAGGTCAAATTAGGTGACCGCAGCGCTGGTGTCCAGTGCCACAGTGTTTTTGTGCAACGCGGACGAGACTTACTTGGTCGGGCTGACTACGGTATCGCTGCCGCCGAAGTTAAGGTCGTTGTCATGGAGCGTGGCGTAAAGAACGGCTGCAACAGCACCGCCGACGGCCAGTAACAACACGGCCAGCGCGCCACCGCTCATATCGTCGTCATCATCGTCAGTCTGTGGATTCGGCACACCTGCCATTGCGCTTTCACCAGCGGCAACCGTCTTCGTGGTTGTTCCGGTGCGGAACTCGGCAACGCCTGACAAGGTCGTCATTGAAGTGCGGCCACGGGAGGCGCTCACCGCGAAGCTGGTGGCTTCCTTGCCGTCGACGACAACAGTGCCGTCTTTGGTCGTCAAGTTAACTGTGGTTCCAGCTAACGTCGAGACCTGCGCACTTCCGGTTTCGAGCATCGCGGTGATGCTGCTGTCCGTGAAACTGAGTTGGAGATTGCTGTTGGCGGACAGTTCAACTCGGCCCACCTTCGGGATGCTTACCGACGCGCTGCTTTGGGGAGCAGTGCTGATCGTCGAATTGGTGAATACCGTGCCGCCAGAAACCATCTTTTGGCCATTCACCGTTACCTGCCCGGAGACCGACAATTCGCCCGAGGCCTTGGCGCCTGCTCCGGCCAATGCCACCATTGAGTAGACACTCAAAACGGCAACCGCCACAACAGTCGCGATGGACTTGCGGCTCCAAGATTTGCTAGTCATTAACTTTCCTCCCGTATAGTGAAACACAAAGGTCTTTATTGCGTACCGCGACGGCCCTTACACAGTCGTGGGATTACCTGGTTAAGTCCCAACCCGTCCAAAGCCCTTAATGCAATGAAAAAATTACGGCCCGGAAAGGCAGTAACACTTGGGATTTATTACACTAATACAATCCCTGTGTCAACAATCATTTGGCCTAAGTTTGCCACAAAACTGTGTCGGCCTTGAATGAACTTTCAAGGGCCGGAGTGTACCATAGGTCCAACCCCTCATCGCGTACATTCTTCCAGTCCAGCCCCCGCTCAGATCACATCCCACGACCTCGGACCAGGAAGACGGCCCAACCCCTCCGATTGCCCCGAAGGATGTTGGGCCGTGATTGAGTGCCGGCTGGACAATAAACGACTGGGCCAGCCGTCAGCACCGCGCCAGCAAATTCCAAACTATCTAATCGACCATGAAAATGCTTGTCAGTGATTTGTCTTCCGAAAACGCTTCCGCGCAAGCGCCCCAGCCGCCGCCAGCCCAGTTCCCAGCAGGAAAACTGCCGCCGGTTCTGGATTCGGAATCGTGCCCCCCGCCGACGTCTGCGGTTGCCCGCCTCTGAAAAGCCCGAACTTGTTGCCGGGGTTCGTCGACGTCAGGCTAAATCCGAGATGCTTTCCGTTGTTGTTCTCAAATTCCAGGTCGTTTGCGTTGTTTTTGAGCTGTCCGAGGTGCAATCCGTTATCGTTCTTGAGCAGCCCCAGATGCAATCCGTTGTTGTCCTCAAATAACTCGGCGAAAAAAGAAAACGTTCCGACTTTGCCCCCGTCCGAAACATTCAAGGTGTGGCCTTCGTGGCTCTTCAGCTTCACGACCATATCGTCAGCGTGAAAGGAATCGGCACGGGTAGACGAGACGGTGAAAGTCAGTAGAAGTAAAACACCCAAACAAGCAGTTAACGTCCTTGCGCTTCGCATACGTTGATCCTTGGGATCTGTCCCTATTCAATTGTTTTCCGCACTTAAAGGGGGTTTTTCCGAAGGGAGGCTGTTTAATACCACATAACGGGTTTATCTCGTTGTGCGCAAGCGCACATTCTATTGTTTTGCTAACTATGTGACGGAATCGTGACAGGCGCTAGCCGCGCGAGAGTTCCCGGCCGTACAGACGATTAAACTCTCGCAAACGCAACGCGAGATCCGTCGTCAACACGCCCGGTTGAAAACGCCACATCCAGTTTCCCTCGTTACTGTTCGGGAGATTCATGCGTGCCTCGGTCCCCAGTCCGAGAACATCCTGCAACGGAGCGATCGCGCGATCCGCGACTGAGGCCCAGACGGCTCGAATGAAATCCCAATGAATCTCCTGGCCGGTCGTGTTCAGGTACTGCAAACAGAATTGGCGCTGTTCGTCGATCTGCGCGGCAGTTCGCATGGAACCTTCGCCAGGTACGCTATTAAACCAGCCGGCGGCAGTGTCGTTGTCGTGAGTGCCGGTGTAGGCGACGACGCTTCGCACGTAGTTATGCGGCAGGTCGACGCTCGTCTTCGGATCGCCGCCGAAGCCGAACTGAAGCACTCGCATCCCGGGAAAACCAAGCTCGTCGCGCAAGGCGTTGACGTCGGACGTGATCACACCGAGGTCTTCGGCAATGATCGGCAGCTCCCCCAGCGCCTGACGAATGCTGTTGAACAGTTCGCGCCCCGGAGTGTTGACCCATTTGCCGTGTTCCGCCGTCTTGTCGCTGGCTGGAATCTCCCAACAAGCAGCAAAGCCGCGGAAGTGATCGACTCGCGCGATATCGACCATCGCAAGAGTCGCTCGCACGCGATCGATCCACCACTTGAAACCGTCCGACTGCATTCGCTCCCAGTTGTACAAAGGGTTTCCCCACAACTGACCGGTCGCGCTGAAGTAGTCCGGCGGCACACCGGCAACGACAAGCGGCCGTCCATCCGCGTCGAGTTTGAACTGTTCGGGGTTCTTCCAAACGTCCGCTGAGTCGTGAGCAACAAAAATTGGGAAGTCGCCGATGATCTTGACGCGGCGTTCGTGGCAATAACGCCGCAATGCGGACCACTGCCGGAAGAAGAGGAACTGTGAAAACTTGTGTGCTTCGATTTGCGGCTCGAGCCGTTCTCGCACATTCGGTACGGAAGACCATTCGGTCCACGCACTACCGCCGTGGTGGTCTTTCAATGCCCTGAACAGCGCGTAGTCCTCGAGCCAACCTGCCGTCTGACAAAACGCGCCAAATTCAGATCGAAGATTCGTGTTATCCGCGGTCTTGAAATTTTGAAACGCGCGCGCGAGGAGCTTGTCTTTCAGTTTGCGCGCGTAACCGTAGTCAATCGGACCAACTGCCGTTTCTTCCAGATCGGCCGGACCGAGCAGCCCGTCGTCAACCAACCTTTCGGGACTTATCAGCAGCGTATTGCCCGCGAATGCGGAGTAAGAAGCGTAAGGCGAGTCGCCATAGCCGGTTGGACCAAGCGCCAACACCTGCCACAGAGTCTGACCGGCAGAGGCGAGAAAATCGACGAACTTGTAAGCCTCCGGTCCGAGATCGCCGATGCCAAAAGGGCTCGGCAACGAAGTCGGATGGAGCAGAATACCGCTTGTTCTAACCACAAAAGTTAATTAGCCGTGATCACAACGTAATCGCGCCGGCTGTAAAAACGAATTCCCTCGTCCGATGCCGCCATCATCAACGGCCGCGGGCGCTTCAATGCCTTGTCGTTAGTCGAAGACACCAGGAATACGTCGTTGCCGGCGATGTCCATAATTCTCATCTTGCCGTCGTTTGAAAAACCAAAACCGTAAGCTCCCGTTGGCAGCGACTCACCATTGACCTTGATCGGCGAATCGGTAATGAAAAAGCCTTCATACTTCGCGCGCACGTCGGCGGAGTAACCGGACGTATCAACCAATCCGACGATCACAAAGCGTTCGGCCCCTAGTTTCGCGGCGGACGTGTTGCGCACCTGCGTCGGCGCGCTCTGGCCCTTGAAATAAAAACTGGTCGGCACGAGCCGCGTCAGATCCGCGCCGGTGACGACAGACGGTTTATCCTGAACCATATTTGCGAATGAGATCGAGCCCGCAAGGGCCAACAAGGTCGCGGTCACAAAAACGTGCTTTTGCCATCGTTTCATAAGCATCATCCTCAAAAATTTTTGAATGTGGAGTTGCGGGTTCCGCTATCGCGTCATACTCTGAACGCAGAGTTCATTTAACGCAAGAGGA